>NZ_JBJLSJ010000024.1:0-76643 GCF_050871975.1 Kineococcus rugosus
GGCCCCTGCCGTTCGGCAGGGGCCCTTCCGCGTCCGCGCTCAGGCCTCGTTGAGCACGAACGAGCGCACGGCGTCGGCGACGAGCTGGACGGCGATGGCCGACAGCAGCAGCCCGGCGACCCGGGTGACCAGCAGGACCCCGGAGTCCCCCAGCACCTTGTGCACGAGCCCGGCGAACCGCATCGCGAGCCAGAGCGTGACGTGGACGGCGAGCACCCCCAGGGCGACCGCGGACCAGTCCGCCCAGCCGTCCGACTGCTGGACGAAGACCATCGTCGCCACGATGGCCCCCGGCCCGGCCAGCAGCGGCGTCCCCAGCGGGACCATCGCGACGTTGACCCCGACCGTGCTCGTCGGCTCGTCGCCCTTGCCGGTGAGCAGCTCGAGGGCGATGAGCAGCAGCAGCAGGCCACCGGCGGCCTGCAGGGCGGGCAGCGAGATGTGCAGGTAATCCAGGATCTTCTGCCCGAAGACGGCGAAGGCGACGATGACGCCGAGGGCCACGAGGACGGCCTGACGGGCGGCCCGGGACCGCTCGACCGCGCTGAAGCTGGACGTGAGGCCCAGGAAGATCGGGACGGTCCCCAGCGGGTCCATGATCACGAACAGGGTGACGAAGCTCTCGCCGAACAGTTGCCAGTTCACGGGAGCGGGTGCACCGCGCGCGTCGAGACGGCGAGCGCGTCGAGGCGTTCCAGGGACTCGGGGTCGGTGGTGTTCTCGCCCAGCCGGTTCTGCTTGCCCGCGCCGTGGTAGTCGCTGGAGCCGGTGATGAACAGGTCCAGGTCGCGGGCCAGGTCGCGCAGGTGGGCGCGCTCGCCGTCGGAGTGGTCGCGGTGGTCGACCTCGAGGCCGGCCATCCCGGCCTCGGCCATCGCCTCGATCTCGGAGTCCGCGATGCAGCAGCCGCGCTTGGACGCGGCCGGGTGGGCGACGACGGGCACCCCGCCGGCGCGCCGGACGCGGCGCACGGCCTCCACGGGGTCGGGGGCGGTCTGCGGCACGAAGTACTTGCTGCGGCCCGACAGCAGCGTCGCGAACGCCTCGTCCCGGTCGGTGACGACACCGCGGGCCACGAGGGCGTCGGCGATGTGCGGCCGCCCGATGGTCGCGGCGCCGTGGACCTGCTCGAGGACGTCGTCCCAGCGCAGCCCGGTGTCGGGGGTCAGCCGCTCCACCATCTGGCGGGCCCGGCCGACCCGCGAGGCGCGGGACTCGGCGAGCATCCCCACCAGGACGGGGTCCTCGGGGTCGTGGAGGTAGGACAGCAGGTGCACGGACACCCCACGGAGCAGACAGCTGATCTCGACCCCCGGCACCAGCCGGAGTCCCAGTCGATCGGCCGCGGCCGTGGCCTCCTGCCAGCCCGAGCTCGTGTCGTGGTCGGTGAGGGCGACGACGTCGAGTCCGGCCTGCGCGGCGGAGGCGATCACGTCGGCCGGGGATTGTGTCCCGTCGGACGCCGTGGAGTGCGTGTGCAGGTCGATGCGCACCCGTCGACTCTACGCCGCGCGGCGCCCTCGTCCGTTCACGTGCGGGCCGGGACGGCCTCGGCGGCCCAGCGCAGCCGCGGCGACAGCGCCCCGCAGGGCACGTCGAGCTCGTGCGCGGGGTCGCGCAGGTCGACCAGGTGCAGGTCGTCCAGCAGGGTCAGCCCGGCCGCGGCGGGCCACAGCAGCGCCCACAGCCACACGGCCCCGGCCTCCCCCACCAGCACGGCGCGGTCGCCGTCGGCGGGCACGCTCCACAGCGGGGTCCAGGCCTCGGCGGCGTGCAGCCGCACGGCGGGCCGGCCGGAGGTGAGCCCCTCGCCGGGGTCGACGTCGTCCCGGCCGGCGAGGTGGGCGCCGAGGCCGGTCCCGGGCTGCTCGGCCACCAGCAGCACGTCCGCCACGGGCGAGCCGCCGGCGGGCCCGTGGTGGGGGCCGCTGACGGCCACCGCGACGGCCTGCGCCTCGTGCTTGCCGTCCCGCACGCAGCGGGTGCCGGTCACGAGCCAGCCGTCGGGCAGGGGCCACGGCAGCCAGACGGGCACGTCGGAGTGGCGGGCCACCCACGCCAGGTGCTCGGCGTCGGCCGGGTGCGGCGGTTGCAGCGGGACCACCTCCCCGTGGACCGCGCAGGTGTACCCCGAGTGCCAGATGCTGGGTGCCCGCACCGCGCCGTCGCAGCGGGGGCACTGCGAAGTACCGCCCATACCCCACGGTCACCCCGACCCGGCCCCACCGTCAACCTCTGCTCACCGTGCGTGCTCGGCGCTCGCGGGCGGGGTGACGGCCGCCCCCGGCGCGGGCGATGATGAACCGGTGACATCGCAGACGACGACCGGATCCGACGCGCAGGCCCGGGACACCACGATCGAGGACGTCCTGGACCGCCGGGCGCCCGAGGCGGGCGGCGCCGCCGTCGAGGGGCAGGCCGGGGACGCGCAGGGGGCCGAGGACGCCGACCGGCACCGCGCCGTGCCCCGCTCCGCCGCCTTCCGCCGCTTCATCGCCGACGGCTGGGGCCCGCGACCGGCGCAGGACCTGGACGCGGCGCCGTGGGCGCCGTACGCCGCGCGCCGCCGCGAGGTGCTGTCGTCGCTGTTCCCCGGCGAGCTGCTCGTCGTCCCCGCCGGCACCCTCGTCCGCCGCTCGAACGACACCGACTACCGGTTCCGGCCGCACTCGGCGTTCGCGCACCTGACCGGCCTGGGGACCGACCAGGAGCCCGACGCGGTGCTGGTCCTGCACCCGGACGGCGACGCCCACCGCGCGGTGCTGTACGTGCGCCCGCAGGCCGGTCGCGACACCGAGGAGTTCTTCGCCGACGCCCGCTACGGCGAGCTGTGGGTGGGCCCGCGCCCGACGCTGGAGGCGTTCTCGGCCCGGACCGGCCTCGCCGTGCACGACGTGGCGGCCCTCACCGGGGACCTGACGTCCTCCCTGGCGTCGGCGAAGGGGTCGCGGGTGCTGACCGAGGCCGACGCGGGCGTCACCTCGGCCCTGGCGGCGCTGCGCGGGCCGGTGCCGGACCGGGCCGACGACGAGTTCGCGACGGCCCTGTCGGAGCTGCGGCTGGTCAAGGACGAGTACGAGGTGGGGCAGCTGCGCGAGGCCGTCGCGGCCAGCGCCCGCGGCTTCGAGGAGATCGTCCGCGCCCTGCCGCGAGCGGTCGGCCACCCCCGCGGCGAGCGCGTCGTGGAGGCCGCCTTCGACGGCAACGCCCGCGTCGACGGCAACGCGGTCGGCTACGAGACGATCTCGGCCGCCGGCGACCACGCCTGCACACTGCACTGGATCCGCAACGACGGCCCGGTCGAGGCCGGTCAGCTGCTGCTGGTCGACGCCGGCGTCGAGGTGGACTCGCTGTACACCGCCGACGTGACCCGGACGCTGCCGGTGGACGGCACCTTCACCGAGCCGCAGCGCCGCGTCTACCAGGCCGTGCTGGACGCCGCGGAGGCCGCCTTCGCGGTCGCCCGGCCCGGGGTGCGGTTCCGCGAGGTCCACGAGGCCGCGATGCGGGTCGTCGCCGAGCGGCTGGAGGCGTGGGGGATGCTGCCGGTCGACGCGGCCACGTCGCTGCTCCCGGAGGGGCAGTTCCACCGCCGCTGGATGCCGCACGGCACCAGCCACCACCTCGGCCTGGACGTGCACGACTGCGCGCAGGCCCGCAAGGAGATGTACCTGGACGCGGAACTGCGCGAGGGGATGGTGTTCACCATCGAGCCGGGCATCTACATCAAGACCGAGGACGAGCTGGCTCCCGCGGAGCTGCGCGGCATCGGGGTGCGGATCGAGGACGACGTCCTCGTGACGGCCGACGGGGTGGAGAACCTCACCGCGGGCCTGCCCCGCACGCCCGACGCCGTCGAGGCGTGGATGGCCTCGCTGCGCTGAGGCGCGGGCCGGGCCGGGCCGGGCCGGGGTCAGCCCCGGTCGTCGCGGTCCTGGTCCTGGCGGACCGGGTGGGCGCCGCCCTCGGCGGCCTGGCGCGCGCGGGCCTCGGCGGCCCGCCGCTCCCGGCGCGCCTCCTCCACCTTCTGGGCGTACGTGGGCCCGGACAGGTCCATCGGCGGCGCGGGAGCCTCCTCGCGCGGCTTCTCGAACGAGGGCGGCGGCGGCTGGTCGGCCGGCGCCGACCCCGGCGGGGGCGGGGGCAGGTGGGCGCCGGGCGCGGCGGGGGGCGGGGCGGACGGGGGGCCCCAGGGCCGCGCGGTCGGGTCCGGCGCACCCCACGGCGCCTGGCCCGGGGTGGCCGTCCCGGTGCCCCGGCCCAGGCCGTTGGGCAGGCGGGACAGCACCTCGCGGGCCTGGGCGGCCATCTGCGGCAGGCAGAGCACGGTGTACTCCGAGGCCACGATCTGCGACGACGACGTGAAGTCGCGCCGCCCGCCGGTCAGGGCGTACGAGATGACCCCGAAGAGCATCCCGAACCCGGCCCCGATGAGCAGGCCGGTCAGCAGCGCGCCGGTGCCGCCGGACCCGAAGACCGACAGCATGAGGCCGATGAGCAGACCGAACCAGGCCCCCGAGACGGCGCCGGCGCCGGCCGCGCGCCCGTAGGTGAGGCGGCCGGTGACGCGCTCGACCATCTGCAGCCCGTTGCCGACGATGGTCACGTTCTGCACCGGGAAGTGCTCGTCGGAGAGGAAGTCCACGGCCCGCTGGGCCTCGGAGTACGTCGCGTAGCGGCCGATCGCCTCCCCCGACGGCGGGGTGGGGGTGGAGATCCGCTGCGGACCGCCCATGGGTCCGAGGTTCGACATGACGCTTCCTCACCGGTCCTGGCCCGTCCCGCGACGTCGGCGCGGGATCGGGGCGATGCTCTCGTGCGGAGATCACCGACATCCTGCCCAACGCCGCGGGGGGCGCGATCGTGCCCGTCCGGGCGGACGCCCGGGGACGGTCAGGAGGACTTGCGCTTGACCCCGGCGCGGCCGGCCTGGCGGGTGGCCTCGACCTCGGTCTGGGCGCCGGCGGTGCTCAGCTGCCCGCCGGAGGTCTCCAGGTGGGCGCGGACGAACCAGTGGTACTGCTCCAGCTGACCGGCCTGCGCGATGAGCAGGTCCTGGGTGACGAGGTCGAGGTCGTCGGTGGCCTCGATGGCCTTCCGGTGGTCCTCGATGACGCCCGCGTAGACGAGGTCGAGGGCCCCGAGGTGCTCGATGGCCCCGGCCCGCCCGATCGAGTAGTCGTCCCAGGTGCGGTCGGCGACGAGCGCGCCGGGGGTCCCCGACGGCGACAGCCCCAGGGTCGCGATCCGCTCGGCGGTGGCGTCGGCCATCTCCCGCACGGCGTCGACCTGCGGGTCGAGCATCTCGTGCACGGAGATGAAGTGCGGGCCCACGACGTTCCAGTGGATGTGCTTGAGCGTCAGGTGCAGGTCGGTCAGCGCGTTCAGGCGGTCCTGCAGGACCGCGGCGATGGCGGCGCCCTGCTCGTTGGTGAGCCCGGGGATCGTGTAGAGGGGGGTGCCCTCGGACTTCATCTTCTTGCTCTCCTTGGCCATGGCGCCACGGTAGGAGCGGGCCGGGGCCCGCGCGCGCTGGGAGCCCCTTAGCCTGGAACGTGTGACCGGACCCACCACACGTGTCTTCGCCGCCCGCCTGGCGGGCACGGCGGTGTTCGACCCGCAGGGCGACCAGGTCGGCCGGGTCCGCGACGTCGTGGGCATGCTCCGGCCGCGCGGGCCGGTCCGCGTCATCGGCCTGGTCGTGGAGGTCCCCGGCCGCCGGCGCGTGTTCGTCCCCATGACGCGGGTCACCTCGATCGACGCCGGGCAGGTCATCACCACGGGCCTGGTGAACATGCGCCGCTTCGAGCAGCGCGGCACCGAGACGCTGCTGCTGGCCGAGCTGCTGGACCGCACGGTCGAGCTCGCCGACGGCAGCGGCCAGGTCACCATCGAGGACCTGGGCCTGGACGCGGTGCGCGCCCGCGACTGGCACCTGACCCGCCTGTTCGTCCGCCGCGGCGGCGCTCCCCGCGGGCTGTCGGGCCGGTTGCGCCGCCGCGGGGAGACGATGACGATCCCCGTCGACGGGGTCGCGGGCGGGGTCGTCGCGCTGGCCTCCCCCGACCTGGACCAGGGCGCGACGAACCTGCTGGCGGCCTTCGAGGAGCTGAAGGCGACCGACCTGGCCGAGGTCATCCACGAGCTGACGCCCAAGCGCCGCCGCGAGGTCGCCGCGGCCCTGGACGACGAGCGCCTCGCCGACGTCCTGGAGGAGCTGCCCGAGGACGACCAGATCGAGATCCTGTCGGGTCTGGCCGGCGACCGGGCCGCCCACGTCCTGGAGGAGATGCAGCCCGACGACGCCGCCGACCTCCTCTCGGAGCTGCCGCCGGAGCAGGCCGAGCGGCTCATGGGGCTGATGGACCCCGAGGAGGCCGACCCGGTCCGCCGGCTGCTGGCCTACGACGACTACACCGCCGGCGGCCTGATGACGACCGACCCGGTGGTGCTGGCCCCGGACGCGACGGTGGCCGAGGCGCTGGCGCACGTGCGCCGCACCGAGCTCAACGTGCCGCTGGCGACGGCGGTGTTCGTGTGCCGCCCCCCGCTGGAGACCCCGACGGGCCGGTACCTGGGCGTCGCGCACCTGCAGCGGCTGCTGCGCGAGCCGCCGCACACGGCGCTGGGCCAGATCCTCGACAACGACGTCGACCCCCTGGCCCCCGAGGAGACGCTGCAGGCGGTGACCCGCCGGCTCGCGGCGTACAACCTGGTGAACCTGCCGGTGGTCGACGAGGACGGGCACCTGCTGGGGGCCGTCACGGCCGACGACGTCCTGGACCACCTGCTGCCGGAGGACTGGCGCGACGTCGACGAGGAGGTCCTCGACGGGCCCGGTGGGCAGGAGGCGGCCCGTGCGTGAGTCCCGCCAGAATCGCCGCGACCAGCGCCGGGAGGCGGTGTCGCTGGACACCCCCCGCGAGAGCCGGCGTCCGCTGCTGACCCGTCCGCAGGTCGACCCGGACGCGTTCGGGCGCGCCTCGGAGGCCTTCGCCCGCTTCATGGGCACGGGCCGGTTCCTCGTCTACATGACGGGGTTCGTCGCGGTGTGGCTGGCGTGGAACACCTTCGCCCCCGAGAGCGTGCAGTTCGACCCGCGGGCGCTGAACTACACGCTGCTGACGCTCATCCTGTCGCTGCAGGCCTCCTACGCGGCGCCGCTGATCCTGCTGGCGCAGAACCGGCAGGACGACCGCGACCGCGTCCTGAACGAGCAGGACCGCGCGCAGAACGAGCGGGGGCTGGCCGACACCGAGTACCTGACGCGGGAGGTGGCGGCCCTGCGCATCGCGCTGCGCGACGTCGCCACGCGCGACTTCGTCCGCTCGGAGCTGCGCTCGATCCTGGAGGAGCTGGCCGAGGAGGGCGGCACGGGCGTGCCCGCCCGCTCGCGCGACGCCAAGCGCAAGGGCGGGGGCAAGAAGCGCAAGCGGGACGGCTCGCCGTCGCCCACCGCCGGGCCGGGTGCGGCGGGCGCGCCCGCCGGGGCCGGCTCAAGTCCGGCGGGGGACGTGCCGACAGCGGACGGGTGACGACTCTCGACGACGGCCCCGGCGTCCCGGCCACGGGGCAGGTCCCGGCCCAGGGCGGCGCCCAGGTCCGCAAGCGCCTCGGTGACGTCCTCGTCGAGAAGGGCCTGCTGGTCCCGGAGGACCTCGACGTCGCCCTGGCCGAGCAGCGCAACGTCGAGGGCCCGCGCCGGCGCCTGGGCCAGATCCTCGTCGAGCTGGGGATGGTCTCCGAGGCCGAGCTCGCGCAGTGCCTCGCCGAGCTGCTGAACCTGGAGCACGTCGACCTCTCGCGCATCACCCTGGCCCCGGACGTGGTGCGGATCCTGCCGCGCGCGGTCGCCGAGCGCTGCCGGGTGCTGGTGCTGGACCGGACGCCGGAGTACCTGCTCGTCGCGGCCGCCGACCCGACGAACGTGCTCGCCCTGGACGACGTGAAGCTGTACACGCGCACGCCGGAGCTGCACGTCGTCGTGGCGATGGACTCCCAGATCCGCGACCAGCTGGCCCGGGCGTGGTCCCTGACCGAGGACACCTCGCAGGTGTCGCGGATGGTCGAGGACGCGACCGACGACGACGACGAGGACCCGCTCGCG
Organism: Kineococcus rugosus; assembly: GCF_050871975.1. Lineage (NCBI taxonomy): Bacteria > Bacillati > Actinomycetota > Actinomycetes > Kineosporiales > Kineosporiaceae > Kineococcus > Kineococcus rugosus. Next base: position 8,108 of record NZ_JBJLSJ010000024.1, read on the forward strand.
GCCCTCAACGGCTCGGTCGACGACGACGCCCCCATCGTCAAGCTCGTCAACCGGATCCTGTCCGACGCCGTGCGGCTGCGCTGCTCCGACATCCACCTGGAGTCCCAGCGCGACCAGCTGCGGGTGCGCTTCCGCGTGGACGGCCTGCTGCGCGACGTGATGAGCGCGCCGAAGCGGGTGGCGCCCAGCGTCATCAGCCGCATCAAGATCATTTCCGGGCTGGACATCTCCGAGCGCCGCGTCCCGCAGGACGGCCGCACCCGCGTGGTGGTCGACGGCGCCGCGATCGACTGCCGCGTCTCGACGCTGCCGGCGCTGCACGGGGAGAAGATCGTCATCCGTCTGCTCACCCGCGGCGACGACGTGCCGTCGTTGCCGTCGCTGGGGTTCGAGCCCGAGCAGCTGGAGATCTTCGAGAAGGCGCTGAGCGTGCCGCAGGGGCTCGTCCTCATCACCGGTCCCACCGGGTCGGGGAAGACGAACACCCTGTACGCCGCGATCCACGCGACGATGTCGCCGGAGAAGAACATCATCACGCTGGAGGACCCGGTCGAGGTCCAGCTGCCCGGCATCACGCAGGTGCAGGTGCACGCGAAGGTGGGGATGACGTTCTCGGCGGGTCTGCGCTCGGTGCTGCGCCAGGACCCCGACATCGTCCTGATCGGTGAGGTCCGCGACTCCGAGACGGCCGAGCTGGCGCTGAAGGCGTCGATGACCGGTCACCTCGTGCTCACGACGCTGCACACGAACTCGGCCGTCGGGGCCCTGACGCGCCTGGTCGACATGGGGGCGGCGCCGTTCCTGGTGGCGAGCTCGCTGACGGCGGCGATCGCGCAGCGCCTGGTCCGCAGGCCGTGCGACTCGTGCGCCGACGGGTACATCCCGGACGACGACACCCTGGCGCTGCTGGACCTGACGATCGAGGACATCCTCGACGCGACCCCGCTGAAGGGCACCGGCTGCCCCGAGTGCGGCGGGACCGGCTACCGGGGCCGGACGGCGGTGTACGAGGTCCTGGACGTCACCCCGAGCATGCGCAAGGTGCTCATGCAGGACGCGACGGAGTCGGCGCTGCTGGCCGAGGCGGAGCGGATCGGGATGAAGACGCTGCGCCAGTCGGCGCTGGCGAAGGCGATGCGCGGGGAGACCACCTTCGAGGAGGTCATCCGCGTCACCGCCGGCGGTTGACCGACAGCTGTCGATCTGAGCGGCGTACCCTTCTCGACGCACCACTCGCCGAGGAGAGGAGACTGCCGTGCGCGCAGTCCAGTACCGGACCATCGGGGGCGCCCCGGAGGTCGTGGAGATCGAGACGCCGACGCCGGGACCCGGTCAGGTCCTGCTGGAGGTGACGGCCGCCGGGATCTGCCACTCCGACGACTTCGTCATGAGCCTGCCCGCCGAGCAGTACACCTACGGCCTGCCGCTGACGCTGGGGCACGAGGGCGCCGGCCGCGTCGTCGAGCTCGGCCCGGGCGCCGAGGGCGTCGAGGTCGGCACGGACGTCGTCGTGTACGGCCCCTGGGGCTGCGGCGTCTGCCACGCCTGCGCCCAGGGCAAGGAGAACTACTGCCCGCGGGCCGCGGAGCTGGGCATCGCCCCGCCCGGGCTGGGCGCCCCCGGCGCGCTGGCCGAGCACATGGTCGTCGACTCCCCCCGGCACCTGGTCCCGATCGGCGACCTCGACCCGGTGACGACCGTGCCGCTGACCGACGCCGGCCTCACGCCGTACCACGCGGTCAAGCGGTCGCTGGGCAAGCTGCGGGCCGGGTCGAGCGCCGTCGTCATCGGCACCGGCGGCCTGGGGCACCTGGCCATCCAGCTCCTGCGGGCCCTGTCCCCGGCCCGGGTGGTCGCCCTCGACGTCACCGAGGAGAAGCTCGCGCTCGCCACCGCCGTCGGCGCCCACGAGGTCGTGCTCTCCGACGCCGACGCGGCCGCGAACGTGCGGAGGGCGCTGGGCGGGCGGGGCGCCGACCTCGTGCTCGACTTCGTCGGCGCCCAGCCCACGATCGACACGGCGATGGCCGTGGCCGGCGTGGAGTCCGACGTGACGATCGTCGGGATCTCCAGCACGCCCGCGGCCGCGCAGGTCGGGTTCTTCCGGCAGGCCTACGAGGCGTCGGTCTCGGTGCCCTACTGGGGCACCCGCGGGGAGCTCATCGAGCTCGTCGAACTGGCCCACCAGGGCGTGCTCGACGTGCACACCGAGACCTTCTCGCTGGAGGAGGCGCCCACCGCCTACGAGCGCCTGCGCGCCGGGACCCTGACCGGGCGCGCGGTCGTCGTCCCCTCCCGCTGAGGACCCTCAGGAGCCGGCGAGCTCGGCTCCCAGGGCGGTGACGGCCGGGCCGAGGTCCAGGTCGGCCGTGCGCACGGCCCGGCCCGTCGCCAGCGAGGCGTTCCCCGCGATGCCGACGACGACCGACCGGACGCCGTCGCGCCAGGAAGCGGTGCGCTGCAACGGGTCCGGGCCCGGGCCGTCGAAGACGTCGCGCAGCAGCAGCGCGTCGCCGCCGCCGTGCCCGCCCTCGCCGCCGACGATCGGGACCTCGCGCGCGGTGCGGAAGTGCTGCTGGACGACGAGGCGCTCGGACACCGGCCGGGCCGCGTCGGCGCCCACGCCGTCGGGGTGCATGCTCGGGTCGACGACCACCCCGTCGGCTCCCCCGGCTCCCCCGGCCCCGTCGGCCGGCGGCACCGACCCCCGCTCCACGACGGTCAGCTCGGCCCGGCCGCGGGTGCCGTTGACGGCCACCACGTACCCCTCCCAGGGCGAGTGCGCGTTGAGCGCGTACGACATCGTCGCGGTCCGCCGGCCGGCGGCGTGGGGCACGGCGTAGTCGACGACCAGGGCGAGGTTGTCCTCGATGGTGATGCCGTCGTCGAAGACGTCCCGGTCGCGCAGGTACCCGTCGTACCGCTCGTTGTCGAGGTACAGCTCGCGGTAGGCGTCGTTCGCGGCGAGGTCCAGGCTGAAGGCGTCCCGGCGCCCGGCCTCGGACGTCCCGCGCTCGGGGCGGGGCCCGAGCCCGCGCGCGGCGGCGTTCTCGGCGCCGTAGAAGCGCAGCCCGCCGCTGGCGAAGACGCGGGTGGGGACGCCGGAGGTCCACCAGTTCACGAGGTCGAAGTGGTGGGAGCTCTTGTGGACCAGCAGGCCGCCGGAGTTCTCCTTCTGCCGGTGCCAGCGGCGGAAGTAGTCGGCGCCGTGGGCGGTGTCGAGGACCCACTCGAAGTGGACCGAGGTCACGTCGCCGATCTCGCCGTCGGCGATCACCTGCTTGAGGGCGCTGTTGCGCGGCGCGTACCGGTAGTTGAACGTGACGAGCACCTCACGCCCGGTGCGCTCGACGGCCTCGGCGATGCGCCGGACGCCGTCCTCGTCGGTCGTCAACGGCTTCTCCACCACGGCGTCGGCGCCGGCGTCGAGCGCGGCGACGACGTGCTCGGCGTGGAAGCGGTCGGGGGCGGTGACGATGACGCGGTCGATCCCGAGGCGACGCACGGCGTCGGCGAGGCCGGTGGGGTCGAGGTGCTCGGGGGCGGGCCGGCCGGCCTCGACGAGGCGGCGGGTGTGCACGGCCATCCGGCCGGGGTTGGTGTCGGCGAGCGCGACGAGCAGGTCGCCGCGCCCACCGGTGTCGGCGGCGAGGGCGGAGACGTACATCGAGGCGCGGGAGCCGGTCCCGACGAGGGCGTAGCGACGAGCGGGCACGTGGTCCTCCACGGTGAGGGAAGCGCTTTCCAGCGTCACCCTCCCACCGGGGGGCGGAGGGGTCAACCACCGCCCCGTACGCTGGGGGCATGTCGTCCACGCCCGGTCCCGAGAGCGTGCGCGCGGGAGTCCTGCAGGCCCTGAAGTCGGTCGACGACCCCGAACTGCACCGGCCCATCACCGACCTCGGCATGGTCGACGGCGTCGACGTCGACGACGCCGGGCAGGTCGACGTGCGGATCCTGCTCACCACCGCCGGCTGCCCCATGCGCGACACCCTCACCCGCGAGGTCACCGCCGCGGTGCGCACCGTCGAGGGCGCCCGCGCCGTGCGCGTGCACCTCGGGGAGATGAACGCCGAGCAGCGCCGCGCCCTGACCGCCACCGTCCGCGGCACCACCGGTGCGGCCCCGACCATCCCCTTCAACGACCCCGGCAACCTCACCCGGGTCTACGCCGTGGCCTCCGGCAAGGGCGGGGTGGGCAAGTCCAGCGTCACCGCCAACCTCGCCGCGGCCATGGCCGCCGACGGCCTGCGCGTCGGCCTGCTCGACGCCGACGTCCACGGGTTCTCCATCCCGCGCCTGCTCGACGTGCGGGGCAAGCCCACCAAGGTCGACTCGATGATCATCCCGCCCGTCGCGCACGGCGTCCGGGTCATCTCCATCGGGATGTTCGTGCCCGGCAACCAGCCCGTGGCCTGGCGCGGCCCGATGCTGCACCGCGCCCTGCAGCAGTTCGCCTCCGAGGTGTTCTGGGGCGACCTGGACGTGCTGCTCCTGGACCTGCCGCCGGGCACCGGCGACGTCGCCATCAGCGTCGGGCAACTGCTGCCGCGGGCCGAGATCGTCGTCGTCACGACCCCGCAGGTCGCCGCGTCGGAGGTGGCCGAGCGCGCCGGGTCCGTCGCCGCGCAGACCGAGCAGCGCGTCGTCGGCGTCGTGGAGAACATGAGCTGGCTCGAGCTGCCCGACGGCCAGCGCCTGGAGGTGTTCGGCTCCGGCGGCGGGGCCGTCGTCGCGCAGTCGCTGACGCACAAGCTCGGCACCGACGTGCCCCTGCTGGCGCAGGTGCCGATGGACGTCGCGCTGCGCGAGGGCGGCGACGCCGGGGCCCCCGTGGTGCTCACGCACCCCGACTCCCCCGCCGCCCGCGTCCTGCGCGACCTCGCCCGGACCCTGGCCCGCCGCCCGCTCGGGCTCGCCGGCCGGCGCCTGGGCGTCAGCGTGGCCTGAGCCTCAGCTCAGGTCGCGTCCTCGTCGTAGGGCACCGGGGAGGGCTTCGCCGCCGGCGCCGAGGCGCCCTTCGACAGGTCCAGCCCACCGGTGGAGCGCTTCGCCGGCGTCGACCGCGGCGCGGGCTCGTCGTCGTCCCACGCCTCGGTCAGGGCGTCGCGCACGATGCGGCGCGGGTCGTACTGCCGCGGGTCGAGCTTCTGCCAGTCGATGTCGTCGAACTCCGGGCCCAGCTCCTCGCGCATCTGCGCCTGAGCGCCCTTGGCGAAGCGCCGCGCGGACTTGACCAGACCTGCCAGTTGCTCGGCGTAGTGCGGGAGGCGCTCGGGACCGAGCACCACCAGCGCCACGACGAGGAGGACGATCAGTTCGCCCCCGTTGATGCCGAACACGCTGCGATCCTAACCGTCGGCTTCGAGCGTGACGGGGACCTCCACCGTCTGGTCCCCCCGCCGGACCGACAACGTCACCGTTTCGCCGGGTTCGCGGGCCCGGATGTCGACGATCAGCTCCACCGGTTCGGTCACCGGGCGCCCGTCGATCGCGAGCACCACGTCCCCCGGGCGCAGACCGGCGCGGTCGCCCGGTCCACCCGCCTCGACGGCACCGGGCTGGTCGACGATCTGCACGCCCTGCCCCGTGTAGGAGTTGTCCAGGGAGACCCGGATGACCGGGTGGACGGCCCGGCCGGTGCGGATCAGCTGCTCGGCGGTGCGGCGGGCCTGCTCGGACGGGATGGAGAACCCCAGCCCGATGCTGCCGGTCCCGCTCTGCCCGGCCCCCGGCAGGGCCGCGATGGCCGAGTTGATGCCGATGACCTGCCCCGCCGCGTTGAGCAGCGGCCCGCCGGAGTTGCCCGGGTTGATCGCGGCGTCGGTCTGGATGGCCTGGATGTAGGAGGCGTCGTCGGACTCCCCGGCCGTCACCGGGCGGTTCAGGGCCGAGACGATCCCCTCGGTGACGGTGCCCTGCAGCCCCAGCGGAGCCCCCACGGCCACGACGGGGTCGCCCACCACGACGGAGGCGGAGTCGCCGAACGGCAGGGCGGCGAGGTCGGTGCGCTGGACCCGCACGACGGCCAGGTCGTAGGAGGCGTCGGCCCCGACCACCTCGGCCTGCGCCTGCTGGCCGTCCTGGAAGACCACGACGACGCCGTCGGCCGAGGCCCCGGCCACGACGTGGTTGTTGGTGAGGATGAAGGTGCCGTCGTCGCTGGGGGCGTCGAGCACGAAGCCCGACCCGGTCCCCGCCCCCTGGGCCCCGACCACCTGCAGGGCGACCACGCTGGGCAGCGCCGTCGCGGCGATCCCGGCGACCGACCCCTGCGGGCGCTCGGTGCTGCCGGCCGACGGGCTCGGCAGCGCCACCGACGGGTACGTGCCGTCCCGGTCGGACAGCTCGTCCTGCAGCAGCCCCCCGGCGAAGCCCCCGACGACGCCGAGCAGCAGCACCAGCGACCCCGCCCCGATCCAGCGGGCGGGCGAGCCCTTGCCCCGGCGGGGAGCCGGGCCGTGGGGGTCCGGTGGCGCGACCGGCCCGGGGCCGGGACCGACCGCGTAGGGGTCGACCGGCGCGTGCGGGGGGTAGGCGTCGTGACCCGCCGGCGGCGGGGCCCCCTGCGGCCCGGGCTGCCACCACGGGTTGGTCGAGCGGGGGTCCTGCGGGCCGCCGGCCCACGGGTCCCGGGGCGCGGGCCCGTCGGCGGGGTCGGCCCAGCCGCCGGGCCGGTCCGGCTCGCGCCCGGACCGGTCGCCGCCGGGGTGGCCGGGGGTGCTCACGGGGCCGCGGTGGGGGTGGCGCCGACGGCCGGGTCCGCGGCGGGCGGGGTGACCGTGGCCACCGGCGCGCCGGAGGACGCCGACGGGGTCGCCCGCAGCTCCGCCACGGGCGCCTGCACGTCACCACCGCCGGGCAGGCCGCCGAGCACGAGGACGCCGACGATGCCGGCGCCCAGCAGCGAGAAGGTGCCCGCGAGCGCGACGGCCACCGGGCGGCGGCGCGCGCGGCGCACCGCGCGGCCGGCCGGGCCCCGGGTGCCGCGCCGGCGCACCGGGTCGGTCCGCGACGGCGGGGCGACGCCCACGACCGGCCGCGCGGGGTTGGCGATCGGGGCGTCGCGCGGGCGCAGCGGGCCGCTGGGCCCGCCGATCTCCAGCAGGCGGGTCACGAGGTCCTCGGACAGCTCCGGGACGCCCAGGGAACGCAGGCGGGCCCGGACCAGCCGCTCGGCTTCGACGGCGTCGGCGCACTCGGGGCAGGCGCGGACGTGCTCACCGGCGCGGGCCTCGGCGTCGGCCGCGAGCCGCCCGTCGACCAGCGGGGACACGCGGGCGCCGAGGTGCGGACCGCTCACCGCTTCTCCTCGCCGAGGGCGAGCTGGGCGGTGCCGGTACCGGGCCGCGGCGCGCGGTGGGCCAGCGCGGCGCGCAGCTGGGCGCGGCCGCGGTGGATGCGCGAGCGCACGGTGCCGAGCTTGACGCCCAGCGTCGCGGCGATCTCCTCGTACGACAGCCCCTCGATGTCGCACAGCACCACGACGGCGCGGAAGTCCGGCGGCAGGGCGTCCAGGGCCCGCTGCACGTCGTCGTCGAGGTTGCGGTGCTCGTAGGCGCGCTCGGGCCCGACGTCGGTGCTGGGGAGCTTCTCGTTCGCGTCGTCGGCGAGCGCGTCGAACCGGATGCGCTGCTTGCGGCGGACCTGGTCGAGGAAGAGGTTGGTGGTGATGCGGTGCAGCCAGCCCTCGAAGGTGCCGGGCTGGTAGTTGGACAGGGACCGGAAGACGCGGACGAAGACCTCCTGGGTGAGGTCCTCGGCGTCGTGGCGGTTGCCCGTGAGGCGGTAGGCGAGGCGGTACACCCGGGTGGAGTGGTCGCGCACGACCTCCTCCCACGTGGGCGGCACCCACGCCGAGGCCGCGACCGCGGGCGACAGCGTCGCGGGGTCGACGGCGGGTACGGCGGACCGACCGGCGGTGTCGCCGGTGTCGTCGCTCACGGTGTTCCTCCTGGAACGGGCGGGGAAGGGGGCCGCGAACGGCACCGCCAGTGCTCCCATGGTCTCCCACTCCCAACGTCTGGGCCAGTCACCACCGCCAGGTCCACCCCGTCGGCGTCGGGGGGTCCAACGGAGGTCTGACCTGCGGGGTTCCCCGGTCCTCCCGAGGGGCGTCGACACGCGGCCCCCGCACGCCTCGGTCACGGTCCGCGCACAGCGAGGGCACCCACGCCTTGACGCAGCGCAGCCGTTCGGCGACGAGGGGTGAGATCGGGGTGTGCACTAGATTGCGCACGTGCCGACGTCTCCGTCTCGCCCGTCCAGCAAGCAGCCCGCCAGCTGGGCCTACACCGAGCAGTTCGTCCCCGAGGACGACGTGCTCCAGCGAGCCCGGGCCCGCGCCGCCGAGCTCGACGTCGAGCCGGTCAGCACCGGCGTGGCCGCCGCCCTCACCGTGCTCGCCGCCGCCGCCGGCGCCCGGACGGTCGTGGAGGTCGGCACCGGGACCGGCGTGTCCCTGCTCAGCCTGCTGCGCGGCATGGCCGACGACGGGGTCGTCACGACCATCGACCCCGACGGGGAGGCCCAGCGCGCCGCCCGCGAGGCCGTCGCCGACGACGGCATCCGCACCAACCGGGCCCGGTTCATCAACGGGCGGGCCCTGGAGGTGCTGCCCCGGCTGACCGACGGCGCCTACGACCTCGTCCTGCTCGACGGCGACGAGCGCGAGTACGGCGCCTACCTGGAGCAGGCGCACCGGCTGCTGCGGGCCGGAGGGCTGCTCGTCGTGGACGACGCCCTGTTCAAGGGGCGCGTGGTGGACCCGGCCGTGCGGGACGCCTCGACCGCGGCGCTGCGCGAGGTGTCCCGCGTCGTGCTCGAGGACGGCAACTGGTTCCCCGCGATGCTGCCCACCGGCGACGGGCTGCTCCTGGCCGTCAAGCACGGCTGAGCCGCCGACGGCGCCGGCGGGTCGGCCCCGCGGGGTCAGCCCCGCGCCACCGACGACTCCAGCCACTCCAGCAGCAGCCGGGCCCCGAAGCCCGTCGCCCCGCGGGTGACCTCGTGCTCGGGACCGTCGGCCCGGCCGGTCCCGGCGATGTCCAGGTGGGCCCAGCGCCGGCCGCCGGTGAAGGGCCGCAGGAACAGCGCCGCCACGATCGAGCCGGCCCCGTGCCCCGGGGTCGTCGTCACCTGGCGGGCGTCGGCCACGTCGGACGCGATGGCGTCGGCGTAGTCCTCGACCAGCGGCATGTGCCACACCCGTTCGCCCGTGACCCCCGCCGCCGCGACCAGCTCCTCCACCAGGGACGCCTCGGTCGCGTACAGGGCGGCGTGCCGCTTGCCCAGCCCGAGCGTCGCCGCCCCCGTGAGGGTCGCCACGTCGACGAGGACGTCGGGGCGCAGGACGGCGTCGGCGTAGGCCAGGGCGTCGCCCAGCACCAGCCGGCCCTCGGCGTCGGTGTTGTTGACCTCCGTCGTGCGGCCGCCGTAGTGGGTCACGACGTCGCCGGGCCGGTAGGAGGAGGCGCCGAAGGAGTTCTCGGCCAGCGCCAGCAGCCCGGTCACCCGCACCGGCAGCTCCAGGCGCGCCGCGGCGGCGACGACGGCCAGCACGGCCGCCGACCCGGCCATGTCGGTCTTCATCGCCACCATCGACTCGCGCGGCTTGATGCCCAGCCCGCCGGTGTCGTACGTGATGCCCTTGCCGACCAGGACGACGTGCGGCGCGCCCGGCGCGGCCCGCGGGGTCCAGCCCACCTGCACCAGCGCGGGCGGGGACGCGGACCCGGCGCCGACGGCCAGCAGGCCGCCGAAGCCCTCCCGGCGCAGCCGCGCCTCGTCGCGCACGTCCACCTCCAGCCGCAGCCCCTGCGCGACCTGCCGGGCCTGCTCGGCCACCCACCGCGGGTCCTTGAGGTTCGACGGCGTGGCCGCCAGGTCCCGCGCCAGGACGGTCGCGCCGGCGCTGACCTCGGCGTGCCGGACGTCGGCGGGGTCCACCGCCCCGAACAGCACCAGCCGGCGGGCGGCCGGCTCCGAGGCCGCGCGGCGGCCGCTGACCGGGGGGGCGTACGAGGCGAGCAGGAACCCCTCGACGAGGGCGCGGGTGCCGGCCGGGCCGACCCCGTCGGCCAGCGTCGTCGCCACGTCGCCGGTCGAGGCGGCCCGCGCCAGCGCCGCACCGCTGCGGCGCAGCGCGGCCGGGGAGGAGTCGCCGACCGCGACCACCAGCAGCTTGCGGGGGCTGCCGTCCGGAGCGGGGACGGGCAGGCGGGTCACCGCGGCACCGGCCCCGGTGACCTGCTCGGCCGCGCAGACCGCGGCCAGGTCGATGCCGTAGCGGACGGCGGCGTCGGCGGCCCCCGGTCGCGGCTGCAGCGGCGCGTCCGCGCCCTCGCCCGCCGCGACCGGCACCGCCAGGACGTCCAGCCCGGACAGGTCCGCGCCCACGAGGTCGCCGCGGCGCACCTCGACGGCGGGCGGCACCCAGCGGCGCAGGTCGGGGGCGGCGGAGGTGACCGGGGAGCCGGTGGTGGAGGTGCTCACGGGGTGTCCTGTCGTCGAGGTGACGGGTGGTGCGAACGGGTCGGGGCGGGCACCGTCGCGGTGCCCGCCCCGTCCTGGTCCCTCAGCCCACGACCGAGGTGATGGCCTCTCCGAGCGCCTTGGCCTCGTCGGGAGTCATCTCCACCACGAGCCGGCCCCCGCCTTCCAGCGGCATCCGAAGGACGATGCCGCGCCCTTCCTTGGTGACCTCCAGCGGACCGTCCCCGGTCCTCGGCTTCATGGCCGCCATCGGCGTGCTCCCTCTCGTCGTCTCTCGTGCGCAGCGGACCCGGCGACCGGTTGCCTGCGCACCCGGTCAGGTCGGCGTGTCGGGGTACATCATCCCCCACCGGACCCCCCTGCTCGGCGCAGGGGCTCGCCGACGATCACGCGCGCAGCGCGCGCCGGTCACGGCGGCCAGTCCGCGGGCGGGGAGAACCGCCACAGCCAGGCCACCCACACCACTTGCAGGGCAAGCGAACAGACGACCCACCCGGTCAGCGGTGCCGGTCCCCGGCGACCGGTCGCGACGAGCGCACCGAGGGGGAAGAGGAAGATCAGGTAGCGGAACAGGCTGGTGAACGGGTCCAGCACCAGCAGCAGGTACCCCACGTACGCCAGGCACCACGCCCGCAGCTCCGGGCCCAGCACGCGGGTGCGCGCCGACAGCAGCCACCAGGCGTAGGCGGCGACGGCCGCCACCAGCAGCAGCGGGCCGGGCGGGCCCAGGACGTACTGCGAGATCCCCCACCAGGGCTCCAGCGGGACCACCTCACCGCCGGCCCGCCAGGCCCCCATCGTCGCCGTGTAGGCGTCGCGGCGCCCCGTCATCGACCAGGTGATCAGCGGCCACAGCAGGCCCGCGGCCCCGGAGGCGGCCAGCAGGCCCAGGCAGCGCAGCGCCTCCCGGCCGCCCAGCACCGCCCCGGCCCGGCGCCCGGCCCGCGCGCGCAGGGCCAGGTGCACGACCACGACCACCGACAGCGGCACCGCCACCGGCCGGGTCAGCCCCAGCAGCAGGGCGACGAGCGCCGCCGGGCCGTACCGGCCGCGCTGCAGGCACAGCAGGAAGGCCACCAGCAGGGCCAGCGCCGGGCCCTCGGTGTACGGCACCTGGAACACCGGGGAGGGCGGGGTGAGGCAGAACAGGACGGCCGCGCTCCACGCCCCGCGCCGGGCCACCGCCGGCGGCACCCGCTCGCTCAGCGCGCGGTGCAGCAGGGCGTGCACCCCCACCGCGGCGGCCGCACCGCCGGCCAGGGCGACGAGCGCACCGGCCGCCTCGAAGGACATCCCGGTGACCATGAGGAGCCGGGCCAGCAGCGGGGCCAGCGGGTAGAACGCCAGCGCCGACTGCTGCGGGTCCCCCGCCGGCCCCAGCGGCACCGACGAGGGGTACCCCTCGGTGGCGATCCGCCGGTACCAGGTGGCGTCCCACAGCCCCAGCACGTCGCCGTAGCCGGGGTCGTCCGGCGTCCACTGGCTGGCGACCTGGAAGCGGGCGACCTCGGCCAGCACGAACGCCGAGAACAGCCGGGCGAGGGCGTAGACGGCGAGCACCCGCGCGGCGGCGGGCGCGCGCGACCACCACCGGTGCGCCGAGGCCGTCGCCGACCGGACCGACCGCGCCAGCGGTGAGGGCGCGCGCGGTCCGGTGACCGGTGCGCTCACGACGGTCCGCGCAGGTCGTCCGCCGCGGCGCGCAGCACCGCCTCGAAGGCCGTCCGGCCCACCAGGCCCGGCAGCGGGCCGCCCAGGGCCGCCAGCCGGGCCAGCCACCGCGGGCGCACGACGATCCGCTCGGTCCACTCCACCCGGACCAGCCCCGGCCCGGCGGGGGCCACGACGATCTCCACGTCACCGCCGAGCACGTCCCCCGTCTTCACGACGCCCACGCGCCCGGCGACCCCGGAGGCGGGGTCCGGCACGACGCGGGAGACGACCTCCATCGAGTCGACCAGGACGAACGGACCCAGCGTCGTGGTCGCCGTGAACCGCTCCCCCACCGCGGCGACGGGCCCGCCGTCGGGGCGCGCCACGACGGTCGCCGGGACCCAGGCCGTCTGCCGCGGCCAGTCGGTGAGGACGTCGAAGACGTGCCGCACCCGGCCCGGGACCAGGGCGGTGGCGGTGAAGTCCACGGTCCCGCGCGGGCCCACGGCGCTCAGTCCTCGGCGGTGCGCCACGCCGCCAGCTCCTCGTCGCGTTCGCGGATCTCCTCGCGCAGCCGGTCCAGGACGGCGTCCACCTCGTCCATCCGGTAGCCCCGCAGGCCCAGGGAGAAGCGGACCGCGTCGACGTCGGCCGCCACCACGGGCCCCTCGGGCAGCCCGCGGAACGGGCGGGTGGAGGTGGCCGGGCCCAGGGCGCCGCTGACGCGGCCGGTGACGACGGCGACGACGGCGCCGACGGTCAGCAGCACGAGGACCAGCAGGACGAGCGTCACGACGTCCCCCCCTCCCGCAGCGCCCCGGCGCCGTCCCCGGTGTCGGTGGGGAACTCCACGAACGTCCCGACGATCTCCGAGCTCGGCAGCCGCACCCGCTCCCGGGGCGCCCGCTCCAGGTGGTCCAGCGCCTCCTCGGGGTCGTCGGTCCAGCGGATGCAGTCGAAGACCAGGGGGCGGGCGAAGCCCCGGGCCACCAGCCCCTCCAGCCAGTCCTTCAGCCCCGCGTAGTGACCGTCGCAGTCCAGCACCGCGAGGGGCTTGGTGTGCAGGCCGATGGTGCGGGCCACCCAGATCTCGAACAGCTCCTCCAGCGTCCCGAGCCCGCCGGGCAGCACGACGAACGCGTCGGCCCGGGCGTCCATCTCGGCCTTGCGCTGGCGCATGTCCTGGGTGACGACGAGCTCGCCGAGCCCGGCCGGCGGCAGCTCGAGCTCCATCAGCGCCTGGGGCATGACGCCCGTGGTGCGCGCCCCCGCGGCGCGGGCCGCGGCCTCGGCGGCACCCATGACCGACGTCCCGCCCCCGCCGTAGACGAGGTCGTGGCCGCGTTCGCCGATCAGCCGCCCGACCCGGGCGGCGAGCTCGACGTGCGCCGGGTCGATCCCGCCGGATGCGCTGCCGTACAAGCAGATCGTGCTCACGAGTCCCCTCCCAGCAGCCAGCCGGAGAGGACGTCGAGGCACTGCTCGAGCTCCGCGGTCCGGCAGCGTTCGTCGTCGGCGTGGGCCGTGGCGTTGTCGCCGGGCCCGTAGTTCACGGCGGGCACGCCCAGCGCGGAGAACCGGGCCACGTCCGTCCAGCCGTACTTCGGCAGCGGGGTCGTGCCCGTGCGGGCGACGAAGTCGGCCGCCGCGGGCAGGTGCAGCCCGGGCCGGGCGCCGTCGGCGGCGTCGGTGACCCGCACGTCGAACCCGTCGAAGACCTCCCGCACGTGCGCCTCGGCGGCGGCGGCGTCGATCGAGGGCGCGAACCGGTAGTTGACGGTGACGACGCACCGGTCGGGGATGACGTTCGTGGCGATGCCGCCGGAGACCAGCACGGCGTTGAGGGCCTCGCGGAACACCAGCCCCTCGACGTCGACCTCGCGCGGCTCGTACGCGGCGAGCCGGGCCAGGACGGGCGCGGCGTCGTGGATGGCGTTGCGCCCGCGCCACGGCCGGGCCGAGTGGGCGGCCTTGCCGGTCGTGGTGACCTCGGCCCGCAGGGTGCCGTTGCAGCCGCCCTCCACGACGGCCGAGGACGGTTCGAGCAGCACCGCGAAGTCGGCCGCCAGCAGGTGCGGGGCGTTGCGCGCCAGCCGGCCCAGGCCGTTGCGGGCCGCCTCGACCTCCTCGTGGTCGTAGAACACGAACGTCACGTCGCGCCGGTTGGCCTCCCCCGCGGCCGCGACGCGCCGGGCCAGCGCCAGCTGCACCCCCACGCCGCCCTTCATGTCGCACGTCCCGCGGCCCACGAGGACGTCGCCGTCGACGGGGTGCTGCTCGCGGCGCACCGGCAGGTTCGGCGGGTCGGTCAGCGGGACGGTGTCCAGGTGCCCGGCCAGCAGGACGCGCTCGGCGCGGCCCAGCGCCGTGCGGGCCACCACGGCGTCCCCGTCGCGGGTCACCTCGAAGACCCCGGGGGCGCGCAGCGCGGCCTCGACGGCGTCGGCCAGCGCGGTCTCGTCACCGCTGACGGAGGGGGTGTCGCACACCCGCCGCGTCAGCTCGACGACGTCGATCGAGGGGTCGGTCAGGTCGAGCGGGTGGGGCGCTGCGGTCACGGGCTCACCCTAGCCACGGCCCGCGACGGGACGTCGGACCCGCGGGGCGGCGCTTGTAGGGTCGGGTCCGTGAGCGCGCAGAGCACCGACGACCAGACCCCCGCGACGTCCGGGACGACGACGGGCCGGCGGGCCTGGGGGCACGGGCTGGCGACCTACGCCGAGGACGGGACCGTGCTCGACGTGTGGTTCCCCTTCCCCGCGCTGGGGGGCGCCCCCACGACCAGCTCCTACGGCGTGCCCGCCGAGCTGGCCTCGCTGGAGACCGACGACATCCACCGCCGCACCAGGCAGCGGGTCCTGACCGTCGACGTCGACCTCGACGCAGCCCCGGCCGACACCGCCGACGCCTACCTGCGCCTGCACCTGCTCTCGCACCGGCTCATCGCCCCGCACGGGGCGAACCTCGACGGGATCTTCGGGGTCCTGGCCAACGTCGTGTGGACCAACCACGGCCCGTGCGCCGTCACCGACTTCGAGCGGACCCGGCTGGCGCTGCGGGCCAACGTCGGCCCGGTGACCGTCCTCGGCATCGACAAGTTCCCCCGGATGACCGACTACGTCACGCCCACCGGGGTCCGCATCGCCGACGCCGACCGGGTCCGCCTGGGCGCGCACCTGGCCGAGGGCACGACCGTCATGCACGAGGGCTTCGTGAACTTCAACGCCGGCACCGTGGGCGTGTCGATGGTGGAGGGCCGCATCTCGGCCGGGGTGGTCGTGGGCGACGGTTCCGACGTCGGCGGCGGCGCCTCGATCATGGGGACGCTGTCCGGCGGCGGCAAGCAGGTCGTCCGCATCGGCGAGCGCACGCTGCTGGGCGCGAACTCGGGCACCGGCATCAGCCTGGGCGACGACTGCGTCGTGGAGGCCGGCACGTACGTCACCGCCGGCACGAAGGTGACGCTGCTGGCCGAGGACGGCACGGTCCGCGAGATCGTCGCGGCGCGCGCGCTGTCGGGCTCGGACGGGCTGCTGTTCCGCCGCAACTCCCTGACCGGCCAGGTCGAGGCGCTGCCCCGCAAGGGCGTCAAGGTCGAGCTGAACGCCGCGCTGCACGCCAACTGAGGTGCCGACCCGCGACGCCCGTCCCGCCCGCCCCGCCCGTCCCCGCCGCCCGTCGGCGGGGACGCGCCGCACCCGCCGGCTGCGCCTGGCGACGACGCTCCTGGTGACCGGGGTGGTCGTCGCGGGCACGGCGGTGTGGATCACCCGCGACCCCGACGCCCCCGTCGTCGTCGAGCGCTGCACCGCCACGGTCGACGGCGAGTCGACGTCGATGAGCCCGGAGCAGGCGGCCAACGCCGCCACCGTCGTGGGCCTGTCGGTGCGCCGCGGCCTGCCCGCGCGGGCGGCCACGATCGGGATCGCGACGATCGTGCAGGAGTCGGGGATGCGCAACCTCGACCACGGCGACCGCGACTCCCTGGGCCTGTTCCAGCAGCGGCCCTCGCAGGGCTGGGGGACCCCGGAGCAGCTGCAGGACCCGGTGTTCGCCACGAACGCCTTCTACGACGCGCTCGTGGAGGTCGAGGGGTACCGGGACATGCCGGTCACCGACGCCGCGCAGCGCGTGCAGCGCAGCGGGTTCCCGCTGGCGTACGGCGACCACGAGGACGAGGGGCGGCTCATCGCCTCGGCGCTGACCGGCTACTCCCCCGGCGGGTTCACCTGCCACCTGCGCGACGCCCCGCGCTCGCAGGTCTCCGGCGACGACGTGCAGCTGTCCCCCGAGGCGCAGCGGGTCGCGGACGCGGCCACGACGCAGGTGACGACGGCGACCCCGCGGGTCGTGGAGGGCACCCGCGGCCGGGCGCTGGAGTTCGAGCTGGACGGGGACGCGCGGCTGGCGTGGGCGGTCGCGGGCTGGGCCGTGGCGAGCGCCGCGGCGTACGACGTCACCGAGGTCAGCGTCGAGGGGTCGCGCTGGACGCGCAGCGCGTCCGGGCGCGGGTGGACCGACGCCGCCACCGGGTTGCCCCGGGGCGGCGTCCAGATCCGGCTGGGGGTCTGAGCCTCAGCGGCCCTGCAGGTCGACGTAGTCGCGGGCGCCCTCGCCGACGTACACCTGGCGGGGGCGGCCGATCTTCGTGGCCGGGTCGTTGATCATCTCGCGCCACTGGGCGATCCAGCCGGGCAGGCGGCCCAGGGCGAACAGCACCGTGAACATCTTCGTCGGGAAACCCATGGCCTTGTAGATCAGGCCCGTGTAGAAGTCGACGTTCGGGTACAGCTTGCGCTCGATGAAGTAGTCGTCGTTGAGGGCGATCTCCTCCAGGCGCAGCGCGATGTCGAGCAGCTCGTCGCGCTTGCCGAGCTGGGACAGGACCTGGTCGGCGGTCTTCTTCACGATGGCCGCGCGGGGGTCGTAGTTCTTGTACACCCGGTGGCCGAAGCCCATCAGGCGCACGCCCTTCTCCTTGTTCTTGACCTTCGTCATGAACGTGTCGACGTCGTCGTCGGAGTTCCGGATGGTCTCGAGCATGTCGAGGACGGCGGAGTTCGCGCCGCCGTGCAGCGGCCCGGACAGCGCGTGGATGCCGGCCGAGACGGAGGCGAAGAGGTTCGCCTGGCCCGAGCCGACGAGCCGGACGGTGGAGGTGGAGCAGTTCTGCTCGTGGTCGGCGTGCAGGATGAGCAGCTGGTCCAGGGCGCGGACCAGGACCGGGTCGAGCTCGTAGTCCTCGGCGGGGTTGCCGAAGGCGAGGCGGGTGAAGTTCTCCACCAGGCCCAGCCGGTTGTCCGGGTACAGCAGCGGCTGGCCCAGGGACTTGCGGTGCGCGTACGCGGCGATGGTCGGCAGCTTGGCCATCAGCCGGATGGTGGACAGCTCCACCTGCTCGGCGTCGAAGGGGTTCAGCGAGTTCGGGTAGAACGTCGACAGCGCGCTGACGGCGCTGGACAGCACGGGCATCGGGTGCGCGTCGCGCGGGAAGCCGTCGAAGAACCGCTTGAGGTCCTCGTGCAGCAGCGTGTGCCGCTTGATCCGGTCGGTGAAGTCGGCCAGCTCGGTCTCCGAGGGCAGGTGCCCGTGGATGAGCAGGAAGCTCGTCTCGACGAAGGTGGACTTCTCGGCGAGCTGCTCGATGGGGTACCCGCGGTAGCGCAGGATCCCGGCCTCACCGTCGATGTACGTGATCGCCGACGTGCAGGACGCCGTGTTGGTGAACCCGGAGTCGAGGGTCACCAGCCCGGTCTCCTTCAGGAGGCTGCCGATGCCGAAGCCGGCGGCACCCTCGGCGGCGGGGGTCACGGGGAGGTCGAGCTCGCCACCTGCGTGCTTCAGCGTCACGGAGTCAGCCATGTCGCGACCGTACCCGCCCCCGCCGACGCACCCCAACACCGGTCCCGCCGCCCCGCCGTCGAGTCAGGCGAGACCGCTCAGCCGCCCGGGCACCTCGCCGATCCGCTCGTCGGTGGAGGTCAGCGCCACCCGGACGTGCCGCGCGCCGGCCGGCCCGTAGAAGTCCCCGGGGGCGACCAGGACGCCCCGCTCGGCCAGCAGGTCCACCGTGGTGCGGCAGTCCTCGTCGCGGGTGCTCCACAGGTACAGCCCCGCCTCGGAGGCGTCGATGCGGAAACCGGCGCCCTGCAACGCTTCTCGCAGGACGCGGCGGCGGCCGCGGTACAGCTCGCGCTGAGCGGCGACGTGCTCGTCGTCGGACAGCGCGGCGCGCAGGGCGACCTGCACGGGCCACGGCACGATCATCCCGGCGTGCTTGCGCAGCTCCAGCAGCTCGCGGACCAGGGCCACGTCCCCGGCGAGGAAGGCCGCGCGGTACCCCGCGAGGTTCGACTGCTTCGACGTCGAGTACGCCACGAGCAGCCCGGTGTGATCGTCACCACACACGCGGGGGTCGAGCACCGAGGTGACCAGCCCACCGGTGGTGGTGTCGTGCGCGGGCAGCCAGCCCAGCTCGGCGTAGCACTCGTCGGAGGCCACGACGACGTCGTGGGCGCGGGCCCAGGCGACCAGCGCCGCCAGCTCCTCCACCGTGCGCACCGCGCCGGTCGGGTTCGACGGCGAGTTCAGCCACAGCAGCCGGACGCGGGCCCCGGCCTCCCACGCCGCGTCCAGCTCGGCGACGGTGTCCGCCGCCAGCGGCGTCGCGCGGGCCAGCCGGGCCCCGACGTCGTAGGTGGGGTAGGCCACCGCGGGGTGGGCCACGACGTCGCCCTCCCCCAGCCCGAGCTGGAAGGGCAGCCACGCGACGAGCTCCTTGGAGCCGACCGTGGGCAGCACGCCGTCGGGGTCCAGGTGCGGCACCCCGCGCCGGCGGGCGAACCAGGCGGCGACGGCCTCGCGCAGCGGCGCGGTGCCGTGCGTCTGCGGGTAGCCCGGGGCGTTCGCCGCGGCCCGCAGGGCGTCGGCGACGACCTGCGGGGTCGCGTCGACGGGCGTGCCGACCGACAGGTCGACGATCCCGCCCGGGTGGGCGGCCGCCCGGGCCTTGGCGGCCGCCAGGGAGTCCCACGGGAAGTCCGGCAGCGCCGCGCCGACCCGGCGACGTGCGTGCTGCGGCCGGGTCGGCGCGGTCATCAGTGGCCCTCGCCCTGGGGCGGCAGCCCCTGGACGACCTCGGCGTCGGCTTCGATGCGCCCCATCTTGGCGGCGCCACCGGGCGAGCCGATGGTGTCGAAGAAGACGACGTTGGCCGCGGTGAAGGCCGACCACTGCTCGGGGACGTCGTCCTCGTAGTAGATGGCCTCCACGGGGCACACGGGTTCGCAGGCACCGCAGTCGACGCACTCGTCGGGGTGGATGTACAGCGATCGCTTGCCCTCGTAGATGCAGTCGACCGGGCACTCCTCGATGCAGGCCTTGTCCTTGACGTCCACGCAGGGCTGCGCGATGACGTAGGTCACGGGATGTCCTCCTCCTCCGGCGGACGGGCGGCCGGGCGTCCCGCCTAGTATCGCCGACGGCCCGCGGGCCCCGCACACGCGCACCACCGCTGGAGGACCACACGTGGCCGACGTCACCCCCACCCACCCCGTGCGGGACCTGCCCGTGGGCGCCCGCGTCGTCGTGCGGCACCGCCTGCCGGACGGCTCGGCCACCGACGCCCTCGGCGACCTGGTGGCCGCCGACGCGACGACCCTGCGGATCGCGACGCGCCGCGGGGAGGTGAGCGTGGCCCGCGCCGACGTGCTGGCCGCCAAGCCGGTGCCCCCGCCGCCGGCGCGCCGGGGCGCCCCGCACACCGCGATCGGCACCGAGGACCTCCAGCGGGTGATGGCCGAGCACTGGCGGCCGCTGGAGCGCCTGGACCTGGGCGGCTGGCGGCTGCGCGCCGCCGGCGGCTTCACCGGCCGGGCCAACTCGGCGCTGGCCCTCGGCGACCCGGGGCGCCCGCTGCCGGAGGCGATCGCCGCGGTCGAGGCGTTCTACGCCGCGAGGGGGCTGCCGCCGCTGGTCGCCGTCGCGCACCCGGCCGGCGGGCTGGGCGAGGGCACCGAGCCCGCCGACGCGCTCGCCGCCCGCGGCTGGACGGTCCGGACGCCGACGCTCGTGCTGACCGCCGCCACCGACGACCTGCCCGGCCGGGCCGAGGCCCCGCTGCCGGCCGGCCTGCGCGTCGAGACCGCCGCCGTTCCCGACGAGGCGTGGCTGGCGCAGTACCACTACCAGGGGGCGCCGACCGTGCCGGAGGCCGGGCGGCGGATCCTCGTCTCGGCCGACGAGCAGGTCTTCGTCCGGGTCGTCGAGGGCGCGACGACGGTCGCCGTCGCCCGCGGGTCGCTGTCCCCGGGGTGGGCCGGGGTCACGGCCGTGGAGACCGCCCCCACCCACCGGCGGCGCGGGCTGGGCCGCCGGGTGCTGGCCGAGGTGGCGGACTGGGCGCGGGCCCGCGGCGCGGGCGCCACCTACCTGCAGGTCCAGGGGGACAACGCGCCCGCGCGGGCGCTGTACGAGGGCGCCGGGTTCGCGGTGCACCACGCCTACCACTACCGGGTGGCCCCCGGGGGACCCGGGCGGCGGTAGGCCGCACCGGGGGTCCTGCGCCGCGGTCGTGGCTCCCCTCCTGACGCCACGACCGCGGCGAGCTTCACGGCCTGCGGGTCGCGGGGGCGCCCTCGCGCAGGTCGACGACCCGCGGCGGCTGCTGCGCGCCGTCGCGGGCGGCCTCGAGCACGTCGGTGATCTCGTGCCCGATGAGCTCGTGCCGCTCCAGCAGCGCGTCGCGCAGCGCGGCGACGAGGTGGCGGTGGCGGCCGAGGAGCTCGCGGACGGACTCCTTCTGCTCGCTCAGCAGGTTCTCCACCAGGCGGCGGCCCTCGGCGTCGCCCAGGACCCGGCTGACGAGGTTGCCGTCGGTGAAGGCCCCCTGCTGCACGGCGGCGAAGGAGACGAGCGTGCCGGCCATCCCGGCCGAGCCGACCATCTGCGCCGCGACCGACGTCGCGGACTGCAGGTCGCCGGCGGGGCCGGTGGACACGTCGCCGAAGAACAGCTCCTCGGCCACCTGCCCGCCGAACGCGATCTTGATCATGCCGGCCAGCTCGGTGCGGGAGCGGGTGTAGACGTCCTCGGCGTCGCCGTGGGCCAGCAGGCCCAGGGCGCTGGCGCGCTTGACGATCGTGAGGATCTCCAGCCGGCGCTGCGGGGCCACGAGCCAGGCGACGACGGCGTGCCCGGCCTCGTGGGTGGCGATGAGCCGCGCCTCGTGGTCGGTGTAGGCCACGGGCTGGCCCAGGCCGACCTCGGTCACGAGGCGGGCGTGCTCGACGTCGGCCCAGCTCATGCCGTCGGCGTCGCGGCGGACGGCGTTGACGAGGGCCTCGTCGAGCAGGTTCTCGATCATCACCGGCGAGTAGCCGTTGGTGATGCCGGCCAGGGCGTCGCGGCGCTCGGGGTCGTCGAGGGCCGGTTCGTGGGCCTTGCGGGCCAGGAAGTGGTCCACGAGGTCGCGGCGGCCGTGCTTGTCGGGCAGCCCGAAGCTCATCCGGCGGTCGAAGCGGCCCGGGCGCAGCAGCGCCGGGTCGAGGGCGTCGGCGCGGTTCGTGGCGGCGATGACGAGGACCTCGACGGGTTCGGTCACCGGGCGCCGCAGCTGCCGGTGCTGCGGCAGGAACCGGTTGGCGAGGTCGACGAACCAGCCGTGGACGCGTTCGCCGCCGGTGGGCTCGTCGAAGGACTGCATCTGCACGAGCAGCTCGTTGACGACGCCGCTGGCGCCCTCGCTGGAGGCGAGCCGCTCGACCTGCAGCGCGGACGAGGCCGTGGTGGGCAGGGTCATCGGCAGGTTCGTCAGACCCCCGCAGCCGACGACCTGGCCGCCGGGAGCGGCCGTCATCGAGCTCATCCCGCCGCGGGCCCCGGCGATCGCGTCGATCTCCTCGATGAAGCCGATGGCCCCGCCCTCGCGGCGGGCGGCCTTGCGCAGCGCCCGGAAGTAGGAGCGCAGCCGGCGGGCCGTGGCGCCGTACCACATGGACTGGAAGCTGGTCGCGGAGACGAACAGGAAGGGCACCCCGGCCTCGCGGGCCATCGCCTTGGCCATGTGCGTCTTGCCGGTGCCGGGCGGGCCCTCGAAGAGCAGGCCGCGGCGCGGGCGGCCGCCCATGCGGGAGCGGAAGGTGCGGGCGGCCAGGAACAGGTCGAGGCTGCGCTCGACGTCCTCCTTGACCGGGTCCAGGCCCTTGACGTCGTCGAGGGAGACGTCGACCTGCTCGGGGCGGAACAGGACGTGCGGGGAGCGGCCGGAGACCAGGCTCTGCCCGAGCAGCAGGGCGATCATCACGGCGAAGAAGATCCCGACCATGACGTAGATCGGGTCGACGGCGGGCAGCGACGGCACGAGGGAGCCGCCGAGGGCGAGCCGGACGTCGACGGCGAGCACGACGGCGAGCACGACCAGCAGCAGGGTCCGGGTGCGGCGGCGGCGGTTGCGCTCGCGCAGGCGCCCGACGTCGGCGCTGTCCCGGCCGGTGCGGGCGCCGGTGCGGGCGTCCGCGCCCGGCCGGCTCTGGGGGGCGCGCTGGGGGTGGGCCACGGCCGCTCCTTCCGGGTCGCGCCCGGCGGGTTCCGGACGTGGACCCAGCCAACCCCGCCCCGTCACGCACGGCCACCTACGGTGACGCGTTCGGACGATCGCGTTCACCCGCCCGGCGCAACGCGGCGTGCCGGGGTGACCACGCCCTCAGCCGGCGGGGGCCACGCCCGCGAACAGGTCGGTCTCGCGGCCGTCGTCGTCGCGCGGGCCGGCGAGGACGCCGTGGACGAGGCGGAACCGCTCGACCGGCCAGACCGGCTGCGGCACGCCGTTGGACAACCGCAGGACGGGGACCTCGGCGTCGAGGTCCAGGGTGACCTGGGTGGCGTGCGCGCGCAGCGCGGCGATCTTGGCGGGCAGCTGGCCGGTGCCGTCGACGGCCGTGGTGACCTGCTCGTCGGGCACCACGACGCTCGGCAGCGGTCCCTCGGGGTCCGGGGCGCCGGCAGCCCCCGAGGCGGCGATCGCCCGCAGGGCCGCGCGCACGGCCGACTCCGGCTCGACGATCTCGTAGACCTTCGCGACCTGCCACGGGACGGTGCCGTCGTGGTGGTCGCCGGCGGCCAGCACCAGCGCCCGCAGCGTCGCCTCGTGCGCCCGCACGTGGTCGGGGTGGCCGTAGCCGCCGCCGGGCTCGTAGGTGACGACCACCTGCGGCCGGACCTCGCGCACCACCGCGGCGACCTGCGCGGCCACCTCCTCGGGGTCGGCGGCGGCCAGCGCCCGCGGGTCCACGTCGTCGCCGACGGCCGCCCGCCCCGGCTCCAGCCACACCATCCCCGAGTCCCGGTAGGCGGTGCCGTCCGGCCGCGCCAGGAACCGGTGGTCCTCGACCCCCAGGGCCTCCATCGCCGTCGCCAGCTCCTGCACGCGGTGCGCGGCCAGCGCGTCGGGGTCCAGGTGCGCCAGCTCGGCCGGGATGACCTCCCCCAGCTCCCCGCGGGTCAGGGTCAGCAGCACCACGGTGGCGCCGGCCTCGGCGTAGCGGGCCATCGTCGCGCCGGTGCCGATGGTCTCGTCGTCGGGGTGGGCGTGCACGAACAGCACGCGCCGCGGCTGGTCCAGGTGGTCCATGGCCGCGACCGCCTGCGGGTCCAGCTCCCCCAGGGCGTCCTCCACGGCGTCGGCCGCGACCTCCAGCGGGTCGCGCCCCGCCACGGCCGCCGCGGGGTCGTCGGGCTGGGGAGGGGGCTGCGTCGTCATCCCCCCATCCAAGCCCCCCACGACGACGGGAGCACCCCCACCCCGCGGGGCGGGGGTGCTCCCCGGGTCGTGCACCGGGACGGGCCCGGCGGGTGGATCAGCCCTTCTTGGCCTTCGAGGCCGCGCGGGCGCGCTGGGTCTGGTCCAGCTCCACCTTGCGGATGCGGACGGCCTCGGGGGTCACCTCGACGCACTCGTCCTCGCGGCAGAACTCCAGGGCCTGCTCCAGCGACAGCTTGCGCGCCGGGACCAGGCGCTCCAGCTCGTCGCCGGTGGAGGAGCGCATGTTGGTGAGCTTCTTCTCCTTGGTGATGTTGACGTCCATGTCGTCGGCGCGGGAGTTCTCCCCGACGATCATGCCCTCGTACACCTCGGTGGTCGGCTCGATGAACAGCGAACCGCGCTCCTGGATGTTGGCGATCGCGAACCCGGTGGCGACACCGGAGCGGTCGGCCACGAGCGAGCCGGAGGCGCGGGTGCGGATCTCCCCGGCCCAGTGGTCGTACTGGTTGAAGATCGCGTGCGCGATGCCGGTGCCGCGGGTCTCGGTGAGGAACTCGGTGCGGAAGCCGATGAGCCCGCGCGAGGGGACGTAGAACTCCATGCGCACCCAGCCGGTGCCGTGGTTGGTCATCGTCTCCATGCGGCCCTTGCGGGCGGCGAGCAGCTGGGTGATCGCGCCCAGGTACTCCTCGGGGGAGTCGATGGTCAGGCTCTCGAAGGGCTCCAGGAGCTTGCCGTTCTCGTCCTTGCGCGTGACGACCTGCGGCTTGCCGACGGTCAGCTCGTAGCCCTCGCGGCGCATCTGCTCGACGAGGATGGCCAGCGCCAGCTCACCGCGGCCCTGCACCTCCCAGGCGTCGGGGCGGTCGGTCGGGAGCACGCGCAGGGAGACGTTGCCGACGAGCTCGGACTCCAGGCGGTCCTTGACCAGGCGGGCGGTGACCTTCGAGCCCTTGACGCGGCCGGCCATCGGGGAGGTGTTGGTCCCGATGACCATCGAGATCGCGGGCTCGTCGACCGTGATGAGCGGCAGCGGGCGCGGGTCCTCGGGGTCGGCGAGGGTCTCGCCGATGGTGATGTCCTCGATGCCGGCGACCGCGACGATGTCGCCGGGGCCGGCCTTCTCGCCGGGCACGCGGGTGACGGCCTCGGTGACCAGCAGCTCGGTGATCTTGACGCGCTGGATGGTGCCGTCGTGCTTGCACCAGGCGACCTGCTGGCCCTTGACCAGCTCGCCGGAGAAGACGCGCAGCAGCGCCAGGCGGCCCAGGAACGGGGAGGCGTCGAGGTTGGTGACGTGCGCCTGCAGCGGGGTCTCGGGGTCGTAGGTCGGCGCCGGGATCGTGTCCAGGATCGTCTGGAACAGCGGGACGAGGTCCTCGGAGTCCGGCAGGCCGCCGTCGGCGGGCTGGGTCAGGGACGCCCGGCCGTTCTTGGCCGAGGCGTAGACGACCGGCACCTCGAGCAGCTTGTCGGCGTCGATGCCCTCGACGTCGGCGGCGAGGTCCAGCAGCAGGTCGTAGGTCTCCTCCACGACGGCGGCGATGCGCGCGTCGGGCCGGTCGACCTTGTTGACGAGGATGACCACGGGCATGCCGGCCGCGAGCGCCTTGCGCAGCACGAAGCGGGTCTGCGGCAGCGGGCCCTCGGAGGCGTCGACGAGCAGGACGACGCCGTCGACCATGGACAGGCCGCGCTCGACCTCGCCGCCGAAGTCGGCGTGGCCGGGGGTGTCGATGATGTTGATGGTCATGCCGCCCTCGGGAGCACCGGGGCCGGAGTACCGGACCGAGGTGTTCTTCGCGAGGATGGTGATCCCCTTCTCGCGCTCGAGGTCACCGGAGTCCATGACGCGCTCGTTGACGTCGGCGTTGGCGCGGAAGGCGCCGGACTGCCAGAGCATCGCGTCGACGAGGGTGGTCTTGCCGTGGTCGACGTGGGCGACGATCGCGACGTTGCGCAGGTCGGCGCGGGTGCTCAAGGGCATCAGGTTTCTCGATCCGCTCTTCGAAGACTCGACGTGTCCGGGCCAGCGCGCGCACGGGGGACGGGGCCGGGCCAGGAGGGTTGACGCCACAGTCTATCCGCGCTCGCGCCCGGCCTGTCGGGCCGACGGTGCTTGAGGACCGTAATACCTCCCTGACCTGCGGCGACGCCGCCGCGGTGGCCCGATCTGACCAGTCTCGGTTGGCCTGGACTAGTCACTTCGTGCCACCCTCGGCGCCATGTCCGCACCGCCTGAGCCCCGACACGACACCGGTTCGACACCTCTCGAAGGGCCCGCTCAGGGCCACACCTCCTTCCCCGTCGACAAGGTCGTCTTCGGTGTCAGCGCCGTTGCGGTCGCGGTCTTCCTGGCCCTGGCCCTCGCCTTCCCGGACGGGTTCTCGACCGTCTCGACCGGCGTGCTGGGCTGGCTGACCGGCAACTTCGGCTGGGCGTTCGTGCTCGCCGCGACCGGCTTCGTCGGCTTCGCCGCCTGGCTGATGCTGTCCCGGCACGGCCGGATCCGCCTCGGCCACGACGACGACCGCCCCGAGTTCTCGACGTTCTCCTGGTTCGCGATGATGTTCTCCGCCGGGATGGGCATCGGGTTGCTCTTCTACGGCGTCAGCGAGCCGATCTCGCACTACCTCACCCCGCCCGAGGCCGGCATCGCGCCCGGTTCGGACGAGGCGGAGCGCTCGGCCATGACGTACGTGATGTTCCACTGGGGTCTGCACCCGTGGGCGATCTACGCGATCGTCGGGCTGGCCCTGGCCTACGCCTGGTACCGCAAGGGCCGCACCGGCGGCTTCTCGGCGCCCTTCGTCCCGCTGCTGGGCGGCCGCAAGGGCCCGGCCAAGGTGATCGACGTCCTGGCCATCTTCGCCACGCTCTTCGGCACGGCCACCTCGCTCGGCCTGGGCGCCGCGCAGATCAACGGCGGCCTCGACCAGGTGTTCGGCGTGGAGATCGGCCGCGACGCGCAGGTCGTGATCGTCGCCGTGCTCACCGTCTGCTTCGTCCTGTCGGCCTTCTCCGGCATCGAGCGCGGCATCAAGTGGCTGTCGAACACCAACATGCTGCTCTCGCTGGCTCTGCTGTTCTTCCTGTTCGTCGTGGGCCCGACCGTGTTCATCCTGAACCTGGCCCCCGCGACGGCGGGGAACTACCTGTCCTCGCTGCCCCGCATCTCCCTGCGCACCGGCGCCTACGGCGGCCAGGAGTGGCTGAGCGGGTGGACGATCTTCTACTGGGCCTGGTGGATGTCCTGGGCGCCCTTCGTGGGGACGTTCCTGGCGCGCATCTCGCGCGGGCGCACCGTGCGGGAGTTCGTCCTCGGCGTGGTGGCCGCCCCCACCGTCATCGCCCTGGTCTGGTTCTCCGTCCTGGGCGGCACCGCCCTGACCACCGAGCGCGCCGGCACCGACCTGAGCGCGCTGGCGCAGGAGAGCCAGTTCTTCACCATGCTGGACACCCTGCCGCTCTCGTCCATCAGCTCGGTGCTGGTGATGCTGGCGATCGTCATCTACTTCGTGACCAGCGCCGACTCGGCCTCGATCGTGATGGCCTCGCTGAGCTCCCACGGCTCCGACGACCCCAACCGCTGGGTCACGGTGGCCTGGGCGCTGCTGACCGGGGCGACCGCCGGGATCCTGCTCTGGGTCGGCGGGTCGGACGGGAACGGCATCCAGGCGCTGAAGAACGTCGCGATCATCGTGGCGTTCCCCTTCATGATCGTCATGGTGGCGCTGTGCGTGGCGCTCGTGAAGGACCTCCGCTCGGAGGTGGCGCAGCGCCGGTCCCGGCCCACCCCCGAGGGCGCTGAGCGGGGCTGAGCAGCACCGCGGGCCACCGGGCCCCGGACGTCGACCCGACGCCCGGGGCCCGTGCCCGTCCTCAGGACCGCTCCATCACCTCGACCAGCGGCACGTCCCCGGGCAGCCAGTCCACCGACAGCCACCGCCCGCGCGGCAGCCAGCGCAGCTCGTCGTGGTCCTGCAGCGGCTGCGGCGTCGCGTCGACCACGGCCCACCACACCCGCATGACCAGCGCCGGGGTCAGCGGCCAGGCGCCGTCGGGGTGCTCCACCTCGGCCCCCAGCCGGGCGCCGACGCCGAGCTCCTCGCGCAGCTCGCGGTGCAGGGCGTCGGTGGGGCCCTCCCCCGGTTCGACCTTGCCGCCGGGCAGTTCCCAGCGCCCCGCCAGGACGGGCGGGGCGCTGCGGCGGGCCGCCAGCAGCCGCGTCGGCGCGCGCAGGTCGTCGACGATCGCGGCGCCGACCACGAGCCTCACGACGCCGCCAGGGGCTGGGCGCCGCGGGCGCTGAGGTAGTCCGTCAGCAGCTGCGTCTCCGCGCGCTGGGACGTCACGATCGCCGCGGCCAGGGTCCGCACCTGCGCGGTCGTGGCGTGGTCGGCGCCGTACTGCGCCATCTCGATCCCCCCGGCGTGGTGGCGCAGCATGAGCTGCAGGAAGTCGACCTCGAAGGCCTGCCCGGTCTCCGAGCCCAGCCGCGCCGTCTCGGCCGCCGTCGCCATGCCCGGCATGATCCGCCCCTGCGCCTGCTCGGCCTCGTGCCGCGCGTGCAGCGACGTGCCCGCCATCCACGCCATGACGCCCGTCCCCGCCGACGACAGCGGCTGGTCCCAGGACAGCAGCAGCTGCTGCATGCGACCCATCTGGTTGCCCTGCGTGGAGGCGATGTCCACGGCGAGCTGGCGGACCTCCGGGGAGGGCGCGGTCTGGATCGCCGTGTACGCCATCGCCACGGCCTGGGAGTGGTGGGTCGTCATGTCCCGGGAGAAGCCGACGTCGACGGAGTTCGCGCCCGGCGCCGTGGGCAGCGCGCGGCCGGCGAGCACGCCGAGCACGAGCACCGCGAGGAGCGCCACGACGGCGAGCAGCACCTGCCGGGACGAGAGCGCGCGCATCAGCCGGTGGGCGTCCCGGTGCCGTTGGAGCACAGCGCCCCCGGCTCGGGCGTCTGGGCGCCCTGGACGAACTTGGCCAGGAAGGCGTCGATGCGCGGGTCCTCGGCGCTGTCGACCGCGAGCTGGTTGTTCCACGCCGACAGCACGACGGGCGAGGGCAGCCCCTCGTAGGGCGACAGGACGGTGTACGTCTCCCCCGCCACCGCGGACCGCAGCTCCTCGACCTGGTCGGCCGGCAGGTCGGGCCGGTAGGTGATCCAGACGGCGCCGTGCTCCATGGAGTGCACGGCGTTCTCGTTCGGCACGGGCGCGTCGTAGACGCCGCAGTTCAGCCAGGTCGGGTCGTGCGGGCCCCCGGCCGGCGGCGTCTGCTCGTACGCGACGGGGTCGGTCGTGTGCTCGCTGGCCGCGTAGTCGAACGTCCGCACCGCGTCCAGCGAGGGCGGCTCGGGCCGGTTGAGGAAGACGGCGGTGACGGTCCCTGCGACCGCGAGCACCGCCACGGTGGGGATGGCCACGACCAGGGCGCGCCGGCGGCGGGCGCGGGACCTCTCGGCGGCCTTCATGGCCGCCACGCGGGCCGCGCGGTCGGCGCGGGCGCCCGCACCGGGGCCGGCGGGGTCCGGGGTGTCGCTCACGTGCTGGGTCCTTCCCGTCGTGGTGGTGCCGCCACGGCGGGGCCTGAGGGGTCAGGGTGGCGATCTCCCCGTCTCCAACGGGTCAGCCCGCGGAAAGGTTCACCCCGCGACGCGGGGACGGGGTGAGCTGACTCACACGTCGAGGCGGGCGCGCTCGGCCTCGCGGGCCCGCCGGGCCCGGTCCCCGTGGCCGGCGCGCTCGACGGCGGCGAGGCGGTGGCGGGGGCTGGTGCGCCAGTAGACGACGGCGACCCCGGCGGCGACGGCGAGGACGACCACGACGATGACGTGCATCGGACCACGGTAGCCCCGCGAGCGCCTGCGGCGCAGCCCCCGCGGCGGCTCCCGGGGACGTCGCCGGGAGCCGCCGCGGCCGGTCAGGCGCCGAGCTGGATGCTGCCGCCGGGGATCGCGGCCAGCAGGGCCCGGGTGTACTCCTGCGCCGGGTTCGCGAAGACCTCGTCCACGGAGGCGTGCTCGACGAGCCGGCCGCGCTGCATGACGACGACGTCGTCGGCGATCTCCCGCACGACGGCCAGGTCGTGGGTGATGAACAGGTACGTCAGCCCCAGCTCGGCCTGCAGGTCGTTGAGCAGGGTCAGGATCTGCCCCTGGACCAGGACGTCGAGGGCCGAGACCGCCTCGTCGCACACCACGACCTCCGGCTGCAGCGCCAGGGCCCGCGCGATGGCCACGCGCTGGCGCTGCCCGCCGGACAGCTCGTTGGGGTAGCGCCGCAGCGAGCTCTGCGGCAGGGCGACCTTGTCGAGCAGGTCGCGCACGCGCGCCTCGCGGCTGCGGGCGTCGCCGACCCGGTGCACCCGCAGCGGTTCCTCGATGGAGCGGAAGATGCTCCAGCTGGGGTCCAGCGACCCGTACGGGTTCTGGAAGATCGGCTGCACCCGGCGGCGGAACGCGAACCGCTGGGCCCGGTCGAGGGTCGTGACGTCGACCCCGTCGAACCGGACCTCGCCGCGGGTGGCCGGCAGCAGGTTCAGCACCATCTGCGCGACGGTGGACTTGCCCGACCCGGACTCGCCGACGACGGCCAGGGTGGTCCCGCGCCGCACCGAGAAGCTCACGTCGTCGACGGCGAGCAGCTTCTCCCCGCGCGCCCCGGCGCCGCGGATGACGAACTCCTTCGTGAGGTTGCGGACCTCGATGACCTCGGCCGTCACCTGCTCGGGCACCTCGACGGGCGTCTGCGCGGCGACGATCTCGTGGGCCTGCAGGGCGTGCGCCTCGGCCTGCTCGACGATCTGCGCGCGGTGCTCGGACTGCCTGCGGCGCGAGGCCAGCGAGGGCGCCGCGGCCACCAGCCGCTGCGTGTAGGGGTGCTGCGGGTCCTGCAGGATCTGCAGCGCCGGCCCGGACTCGACGACCTGCCCCTTGTACATGACGACGAGGTGCTCGGCCCGCTCGGCGGCCAGGCCCAGGTCGTGGGTGATGAGCAGCACGGCGGTGCCCAGCCCGGACGTCAGGGAGTCGAGGTGGTCCAGGATGCCGCGCTGCACGGTGACGTCCAGGGCCGAGGTCGGCTCGTCGGCGATGAGCAGCCGCGGCCGGGAGGCCAGGCCGATGCCGATGAGGGCGCGCTGGCGCATGCCGCCGGAGAACTCGTGCGGGTACTGCTTGTAGCGGCGGGCCGCGTCGCCCAGACCGGCCTCGCCGAGGACCTCGATGGCCCGCTCCTTCGCCGCGGCGCCCTTGGCGATGCCGTTGGCCTCGATGGCCTCCTTGACCTGGAACCCGATGTTCCACACCGGGTTCAGGTTCGACATCGGGTCCTGCGGGACCAGCCCGATGTGCTGGCCGCGCAGGGCGACGTGCTCGCGCGCGGAGGCGTGGGCGATGTCCTTGCCGTCGAACAGGATGCGCCCGCCGACGACCTTCCCCGACCCGGGCAGCAGGCCGATGACGGCCATCGCCGACGTCGACTTCCCCGAGCCCGACTCCCCGACGATCGCGACGGTCTGGCCGGGGTAGACGGTGAAGCTGGCGCCGCGGACGGCGTGCACGGCCCGGCCGCCGGAGCGGAAGTCGACCTGGAGGTCCTCGACCTGCAGCAGCGGCTTGCTGCGGTCGACCGGGGTCGACGAGGTGCTGGTGCTCATCGGGTGCGGCCCTTCGGGTCGAGGGCGTCGCGCAGGGCGTCGCCGAGCATCAGGAACGACAGGACCGTCAGCGACAGCCCGATCGAGGGCCACAGCAGGATCATCGGGTCGGTGCGCAGGGTCGCGCGGGCGTTGGAGATGTCACCGCCCCAGGACACGATGTTCGGGGGCAGGCCCAGGCTCAGGAACGACAGCGTCGCCTCGGCCGCGATGAACGTCCCCAGGGAGATCGTCGCGACGACGATGACGGGCCCGAGGGAGTTGGGCACGACGTGGCGCACGAGGGTGGCCATCCGGCTCAGGCCCAGCGACTTCGCCGCGGTGACGTACTCGGCGGACCGGACCTGCAGGACGGCGCTGCGCATGATGCGCGCCACCTGCGGCCAGCCGAACAGGGCCAGCGTCAGGGCCACGGTGAGGACGTTGCGGCTCTTGAGGGTCTGCAGCAGGACGATGGCGCCGAGGATGAGCGGCAGCGCGAAGAAGATGTCCGCGACGCGCGAGAGCAGCGCGTCCAGCCAGCCGCCGAAGAACCCGGCGAGGGCGCCGACGACCCCGCCGAAGACGACCACCATCAGGGTCGTGAGGATCCCCACGCTCACCGACGCCCGGGCCCCGTAGATCAGCCGCGCGTAGACGTCGGTGCCGCCGCGGGTGACGCCCAGCGGGTGCGCCGCGGACGGACCCTGCAGGGCGACGGCGAGGTCCACGAACCGCGGGTCGGTCGAGGTGAACCACGACGGGAAGAGGGACACGACGACGAGCACCAGGATGATCAGGCAGGACACGATGAAGATGGGCCGCTTGCGCAGCTGCTTCCACGCGTCGGTGAACAACCCGCCGCCGGGGGCCGACTCGTCGACGGCGTCGACCGCCGCCAGCGGCGTCTCCTCCAGGGGGGCGACGAAGTGCTCCTGGCCGGGGCGGACCGCGACGGGCCCGGTGTTCTTCTCAGACATAGCGGATCCTCGGGTCCAGGACGGCGTACAGCAGGTCGACGACGAGGTTGGCGACGAGGTAGACGAGCACCAGGATCGTCACGACCGACACCACCGTCGGCCCCTCCTGCCGGATGACCGACTGGTACAGCAGGTTGCCGACCCCGGGGACGTTGAAGATGCCCTCGGTGACGACGGCCCCGCCCATCAGCGCCCCGAGGTCGGTGCCCAGGAACGTCACGACGGGGATGAGGGAGTTGCGCAGGACGTGCACCGTCATGACCCGCGGGCGCGAGAGCCCCTTCGCGGTCGCGGTGCGCACGTGGTCGGCCGACAGGCCCTCGGCGACGGAGTTCCTCGTCAGCCGCAGGACGTAGGCGAAGGACAGCGCCCCGAGCACCGCGCCGGGCAGCAGCAGGTCGACCAGGGCCGGGTCACCGCCCACGGTGGACTTGACGATCCCCCACTTGACCCCGATGAAGTACTGCCCGACGAACCCCAGGACGAACACCGGGATGCCGATGACGATGAGGGACAGGAACAGGACGGTGGAGTCGAAGACCCCGCCGCGGCGCAGGCCGGCGAGGAAGCCGAACGCGATGCCGAACACGGCCTCGATGACGAGCGCGACCAGCGCCAGCTTGATGGTCACGGGGAAGGCCCGGGTGATCTGGTCGATGACCGGCTGCCCCGAGAACGACGTCCCGAAGTCGAACGTGAAGATGCCCTTGAGGAAGAGCAGGTACTGCACGATGAACGGCTCGTCCAGGTTGTACTGGGCCGTCAGCGTCGCCCGCGCGCTCTCGCTGACGGGCTTGTCCCCGAACAGGGCGAGGATCGGGTCACCCGGGAGCAGGAACACCAGGGCGTAGATGAGGAGCGTCGCTCCGAAGAAGACGGGCACCATCTGCAACAGACGGCGCCCGATGTACCAACCCATCACGAGCCTCCTCGGGGGACGACCTTCCGTGGCCGCCCCGGCCTACAACGTCGGACACAGTGTCGCGCTCGCGTGCTGACGCGAGAACGGGGGTGGGCCGGCGAACCGACCCACCCCCGGACCTCACGTCAGGACTTGGTGATCTGGTAGTACAGCGGGACGCTGTTCCAGCCGAACTCGACGTTGCTGGCGGCCTCGCCGTAGCCGCCCGCGGCGTTGGAGTACCACAGCGGGATGACCGGCAGGTCGGCGAAGAGGATCGTCTGCGCCTGCTGCAGGATCGTGTTCGCCGCGTCCTGGTCCGTCGTCCCCGCGGCCTGGTTCAGCAGCTCGTCGAACTGCGGGTTCGAGTAGTCCCCGTCGTTCGAGCCGGCCCCGGTGGCGTACAGCGGCGCCAGGAAGTTGTACAGACCCGGGTAGTCGCCCTGCCAGCCGGTGCGGAAGGCGCCCGTGATCGTCCGGTTGGTGATCTCGGTGCGGATCTGCGCGAAGGTCGGGTACGGCTTGCCCTCGGCCTGGATGCCCAGCACCTGGCGCAGGCCCGCGGTCACCGCGTCGACCCACGCCTGGTGGTCGCCGTCGGTGTTGTAGGCGATGGTGAAGGTGCTGCCGTTCCAGGGGGCGATGGCGTTGGCCTGCTCCCACAGCTGCTTGGCCTTGTCGGCGTCCAGCGACAGGACCTCGTTGCCCTCGACGGTCTCGGAGTACCCGGCGATGACCGGGGACGTGAAGTCCTTGGCCGGGGTGCGGGTGTCGTTGAAGACCGTCTTGCAGATCTGCGCGCGGTCGAAGGCGTAGCTGAACGCCTGCCGGCGCAGCTTGCCCTCCTCGCCGCCGAACCCGGGCAGGGTCTCGGGGATGCAGAAGGACTGGAAGATGGCGGCCGGCTGGTTGACGGCGCGCTCACCGAGGTCGTCGGTGAACGTCAGCAGCGCCGAGCTGGGGATGTTGTCCAGGACGTCGAGGTCACCGCCCTGCAGCGCCGAGTAGGCCGCGTCGTAGGTCTCGTAGAAGACGAACGCCAGGGAGTCGTTCTGCGCCTTGCGCGGGCCGTCGTAGTTCTCGTTCGGGACGAAGTCGATCCGGACGTTGTGCTGCCAGGCGCCTTCCTCCTTCAGCTTGTACGGGCCGTTGCCGATCGGGTTCTCGCCGTAGGCCGCGATGTCGGCGAAGGCCGACTCCGGCAGCGGGTAGAAGGCCGAGTAGCCCAGGCGCAGCGGGAAGTCGGACTCCGGCTGGACGAGCTTGACGGTGAAGGTGGTGTCGTCGACGACGGCCAGGCCGCTCATGGTCTGGGCGGTGGGCGGCTCGGCCTGGACGGCCTCGAAGCCCTCGATGGGCTCGAAGAAGTAGCTGGAGAGCTGGGCGTTGGTGCCCAGGGCGCCGTAGTTCCAGGCGTCGACGAAGGACTTGGCGGTGACGGCGCTGCCGTCGGAGAACTTCTGCCCCGACTTGATCTTGATGGTGTAGTTCTGCGCGTCGGTGGACTCGATGGTGTCCGCGACGTCGTTCTCGGGGGTGCCGTCGGCCTTGTAGTAGACGAGACCGGCCCACAGCGAGTCGAGCAGGCGGCCGCCGCCGACCTCGTTGGTGTTGGTGGGGACCAGCGGGTTCTGCGGTTCGGTGCCGTTGACGACGACCGCGCCGCCGCTGCCGCCGCCGCTCTCGCCCCCGCCGGAGCCCTCGTCGTCGCTGCCCCCGCACGCCGCGAGCGTCGACAGGGCCGCGATGCCCAGGGCGCCCTTCAGCCCGTTGCGGCGGCTGAACGCGGAACCGGCCACGACGCCGATGCGTTCGACGGCTGCACGACCGTCCTTCTCGAAGCTGCTCAAGGTGGAACTCCTCCTCGCAAGCATGACTGGGTGGGCACGTTGCCCATCTGCGGGGACCCCTGACGCGCAGGATGTCCACCTCTACAGGTCGGGCAGCACGTTAACACCCGGTCAAGCGAATTCCCGACGTGCGTGAACGGCGACGTGGTGCGTGCGGGGGCACGCAGCCCAGTGTCCCCCGTGCGGACGGCACCCGCACACGCGCGATCACGCACCGCGACCGACGGTGACGGGCAAAGCCGCAGGTCAGCGCGCCGGGACCCACCGCGCGGGAGCGAGGTAACGATGTCGTTGCGGTCTCGTCGAGGCTCGCGCACGGGCTGGGAGCGGTGAGGTCCCCGTCGACCCCACCGCCCGAGAATCATGGCGCACCCGCGGGCGTGCACCCGCCGCCGCGGCCGACCCGCCCCCCGATCGAGACCCGATCGTGTCCGGTGCGGGCACGACCGGAGGTGGTCGGACCCGATCAGACGTTGAAGCGGAACTCCACGACGTCCCCGTCGGCCATGACGTACTCCTTGCCCTCGATGCGGACCTTGCCCGCGGCCTTCGCCTCGGCCATCGACCCCGCCGCGACCAGGTCGTCGAAGGAGACCACCTCGGCCTTGATGAAGCCGCGCTGGAAGTCGGTGTGGATGACCCCCGCCGCCTGCGGGGCCGTCCAGCCCTGGTGGATCGTCCAGGCCCGCGACTCCTTCGGGCCGGCGGTCAGGTACGTCTGCAGGCCGAGGGTGGCGAACCCGACGCGGGCCAGCTGGTCCAGGCCCGACTCGGTCTGGCCCACGGACTCCAGCAGCTCGGCGGCCTCCTCCTCGGACAGCTCCACCAGCTCGGACTCCAGCTTGGCGTCCAGGAAGACCGCCTCGGCCGGGGCCACCAGGTCGCGCAGCTCCTGCTTGCGGCCCTCGTCGCCCAGGACCGTCTCGTCGACGTTGAAGACGTAGATGAACGGCTTCGTCGTCAGCAGCCCGAGCTCGCGCAGCTGCGGCACGTCGACGTCGTCGGCCGCCGTCGCGGCCGACAGCGGCCGGCCGGAGTCCAGGACCTTCGCCGCGGCCTCGGCCGCCCGCAGGACGGCCGCGTCGGTCTTCTTGCCCTTGACCTCCTTCTCCAGGCGCGGGACGGCCCGCTCCAGGGTCTGCAGGTCGGCCAGGACGAGCTCGGTGTGGATCGTCGCGATGTCGTCGGCGGGCTCGATGGACCCCGCCACGTGCACGACGTCGGGGTCGGCGAACGCCCGCGTCACCTGGCAGATCGCGTCGGCCTCGCGGATGTTGGCCAGGAACTTGTTGCCCAGGCCCTCACCCTCGCTGGCGCCCTTGACGATGCCCGCGATGTCGACGAACGAGACGGTCGCCGGGACCGTCTTCTCGCTGCCGAACACCTCCGCCAGCTTCCCCAGCCTCGGGTCGGGCAGCGCGACGACCCCGACGTTCGGCTCGATGGTGGCGAACGGGTAGTTCGCCGCGAGCACGTCGTTCTTGGTCAGGGCGTTGAAGAGCGTGGACTTGCCGACGTTGGGCAGTCCGACGATGCCGATGGTGAGAGCCACGAGTACCGGAGCCTACCCGCCCCCGGCGGCGCGGGGCTCGGGCAGCACCGGGTCGGCGCCCCGTCGGGGGCGGCTGGCACAGTCCGTCCCGTGGACGTCGCCGCACTGCTGACCGGACTGCTGCTCGGCCTCCTGGCCGGGGTGGTGGCCGGGGTCCTGCTCGCGCGCTGGGTCCAGCGCACCCGCACCGGCCCGGAGACCACGGCGCTGCGGACCGAGCGCGACCTGCTCAGCGCCCGCGTCGGGGAGCTGGAGGACCGCGTGCGGGCCGGCCACGAGCTGACCGCCACCGTGACCCCCGTGGCCGCGACGCTGCAGCGCGTCGAGGCCCAGGTCGCCGCCCTCGAGCGCGACCGCGTCCAGCAGTACGCCCGGCTCACCGAGCAGCTGCGCAGCGTCGCCGAGGGCACCGACGCGCTGCGCGACCAGACGGCCAGCCTGGCCGGGGCGCTGCGCGCCTCCAGCTCCCGCGGGTCCTGGGGCGAGGTCCAGCTGCGCCGCGTCGTCGAGCACGCCGGGATGCTCGACCGCGTCGACTTCGTCGAGCAGTCCTCGCTGACGACCCGCGCCGGGCGCGCCGTGCGCCCGGACCTGGTGGTGAACCTGCCCGGCGGCAAGCACGTCGTCGTCGACGCCAAGGCCCCGCTGGCCGCGTTCCTGCGCGCCGGGGAGGCCGCCGACGACGGCGAGCGCCGCCGGGAGATGCTGGCGCACGCCCGCGCGGTGCGCGGCCACGTCGACGCCCTGGCCGCCAAGGAGTACCCCACCGCCGTCGAGGACTCCCCCGACGTCGTCGTCTGCTTCGTGCCCGGCGAGGCGTTCCTGGCCGCGGCCTGCGAGGCCGACCCCGCGCTGCTGGAGCACGCCATGTCCCGGCGGGTGGTGCTGGCCACCCCCACGACGCTGCTGGCGCTGCTGCGGACGGTGGCCCTGACCTGGCAGCAGGACGCCGTCGCGGGCGGCGCGCGGGAGCTGTTCGAGGTCGGCCGGGAGCTGTACGAGCGGCTCGGGACCCTCGGCGGGCACACGGCCTCCCTGGGCCGGACCCTGCACCGCGCGGTCGAGGACTACAACCGCCTCGTGGGGACGCTGGAGCGGCGCGTGCTGGTCTCGGCGCGCCGGATCCGCGACCTCGACCTCGCCGACGACGAGCTGCCCGTCCTGCAGCCCGTCGACGACGCCGTCCGGCCGCTGACCGCGCCGGAGCTGCTCCAGGACACCGGCGCGGACCCCGGCGCGGAGGTCAGACGGGGGTGACCGGCAGCGTCCGGCGGCCCCCGGCGGCGGCCTTGAGGTCGCGGCGCAGGTCGGTCGGCAGCGCGAACTGCAGGTCCTCCAGCGCCGTCGTGACCTCCTCGACCGCGCCGTAGCCGCGCTCGCGCAGGTGCGCGAGGACCTCCTCGACCAGCACCTCCGGCACCGAGGCGCCCGAGGTCAGCCCGACCGTGGTGACCCCCTCGAACCACGCCGGGTCGATCTCGCCGGCGTTGTCGACGCGGTGCGCGGCCCGGGCGCCGGCGTCGAGGGCGACCTCGGCCAGGCGGACCGAGTTCGAGGAGTTCGCGCTGCCCACGACGATGACCAGGTCGGCCTCGGGGGCGATCTTCTTGATCGCGACCTGCCGGTTGGAGGTGGCGTAGCAGATGTCGTCGCTCGGCGGGTCCTGCAGGTTCGGGAACCGCTGCCGCAGCCGGCGCACCGTCTCCATCGTCTCGTCGACGCTCAGCGTCGTCTGCGACAGCCAGACGAGGTTGTCGGGGTCCTTCACCTCGACGCGGTCGGCGGCGTCGGGGTCGTCCACGACGGTGATGTGGTCCGGCGCCTCCCCCGCGGTGCCCTCGACCTCCTCGTGACCGGTGTGGCCGATCAGCAGGATCTCCATGTCCTGCTTCGCGAACCGGACGGCCTCCTTGTGCACCTTCGTGACCAGCGGGCACGTCGCGTCGATCGTCTGCAGCGAGCGGGCCGCGGCCGCCTCGCGGACGGCCGGGCTGACGCCGTGCGCGGAGAAGACCAGGTGCGCGCCCTCGGGGACGGCGTCGGTCTCGTCGACGAAGACCGCCCCGCGCTCCTGCAGCGTCCGGACCACGTGCTTGTTGTGGACGATCTCCTTGCGCACGTAGACCGGCGCCCCGTACAGGTCCAGCGCCTTCTCCACCGCCACGACCGCGCGGTCCACCCCGGCGCAGTAGCCGCGGGGGGCGGCCAGCAGGACGCGCTTGCCGCCGTCCCAGGCCGCCCGCCCCGCCGGGGCCGTCAGCAGCGAGGTGTCGTTGCAGTCGTCCGTCACGGGCTCGGTCAGGCTCTGGGTCACGTCGTCCATGGTAAGTCGGCGCTCGCGGGGGGCCGGGGTGAGTGCCGTGGAGGTCCCGGCTGGGAGGATGGGCCGGTGCCCGCCGACCCGCCGCCGCGCCGACCGACCACCGCCGGGGAGACGACGGCCGAGAACCCGTGGCCCGTGCGGCTGCTCGCGGCCAAGATGGACGCCTACATCGCGAAGATGCCGTGGACGTGGGTCGAGGGCCAGGTCGTCCAGGTCAACGACCGCCCCGGCTCGTCCGTGGTGTTCGTCACCCTGCGCGACGCCGACACCGACATGTCCCTGCCGGTCACCATCGCCCGGCGCGTCCTGGGCCGGCTGCGCGAGGCCCTGCCCGACGGCCTGGCCCACGGCACCCGCGTCGTCGTGCACGCCCGGCCGGAGTTCTTCGCCAAGCGGGGGTCGCTGAGCCTGGCCGCCGACGACGTGCGGCCCGTCGGCGTCGGGGAGCTGCTCGCCCGCCTGGAGCACCTCAAGCGGGTCCTGCGCAGCGAGGGGCTGTTCGACGCCGACCGCAAGCGGCCGCTGCCGTTCCTGCCGCACACCGTGGGGCTGGTCTGCGGCCGGGCCTCGGCCGCCGAGCGCGACGTCGTCGAGAACGCGCGGGCCCGCTGGCCCGCGGTCCGCTTCGAGGTCCGCGAGGTCGCCGTGCAGGGGCCGAACGC
Organism: Kineococcus rugosus; assembly: GCF_050871975.1. Taxonomy (NCBI): domain Bacteria; kingdom Bacillati; phylum Actinomycetota; class Actinomycetes; order Kineosporiales; family Kineosporiaceae; genus Kineococcus; species Kineococcus rugosus. The sequence goes on from NZ_JBJLSJ010000024.1 coordinate 47,931, forward strand.
GGTCACCGAGGTCGCCGCGGCCCTGGCCGAGCTGGACGCCGACCCCCTCGTCGAGGTCGTCGTCGTCGCCCGCGGCGGCGGCAGCGTGGAGGACCTGCTGCCCTTCAGCAACGAGACCCTCGTCCGCGCCGTCGCGGCCGCCCGCACGCCCGTCGTCTCGGCCATCGGCCACGAGGTCGACTCCCCGCTGCTGGACCTGGTGGCCGACGTGCGGGCCTCGACCCCGACCGACGCGGCCCGGCTCGTCGTCCCCGACGTCGCCGAGGAGCTCGCCGGGGTCGGGCAGCTGCGCTCGCGGGCCCGGCGCGCCGTCACCGGCCGCCTGGAGCGCGAGGAGCACGCCCTCGCGGCGCTGCGCAGCCGGCCCGTGCTGGCCGCCCCGCACGTCCTGCTCGACACCCGCGCCGCCGAGGTCGACGGGCTGCGCGAGCGGGCGCGGCGCGCGGTGGGGCACCGGCTGGACCGGGCCGCGGTCGACGTCGACCACCTGCGCACCAGCGTCCGCGCCCTCTCACCGCGCTCGACGCTGCTGCGCGGGTACGCCGTCGTGCAGCGCGCCGACGGGGCGCTGGTGCGCGACCCCGCCGACGCCCCCGACGGCGAGCGGCTGCGGATCCGGCTGCCCGACGGGGAGGTCGCGGCCACCGCTGGGTAGCGTCTGCGGGGTGCCGGACGAACCCACCGCCCCCGCCGACCTCAGCTACGAGCAGGCCCGCGACGAGCTCGTCGACGTCGTGCGCCGGCTGGAGACCGGCGGGACGGGCCTGGAGGAGGCGCTGGCGCTGTGGGAGCGCGGCGAGGCGCTCGCCGACCGGTGCCGGCAGTGGCTGGACGGGGCCCGGGCCCGGCTGGACGCCGTGCAGGGCGAGGACCCCACCGGCTGAGCGGCCCCGCGGGCGGTCTCAGCCGCGCACGCCCCAGGGCGTCCCGGCGGCCGCCCAGCCGGCCAGCGCGGCCTCGACGAGCTCGGTGAGGACCTCGTACCCGCCCTCGCCGGTCACCAGCAGCGTCTGGCCGTCCTGGGTGCGCACCAGGCTGTACCGCTGGCGGTCCGGCTGCAGGTACCGCTGCCACACCTGGCCGTCGATCGTCTGCTCGCCGTCGGCGTCCCCGCTCTGCGTCTGGGCCCGCAGCCAGCTCTTCGTGGTGTCCCGCGCGGTCTCCAGCGCGAGGTAGTTCCCGTCGTCGGCGCGGTAGCCGACGTGCCAGGTGACGACGCCGTCGGTGGAGCGGTTCACGTTGGCCGACGTCGCCGTCCAGCCCGCCGGCCCCTGCGGGACGAGCGGCGCGAACGGCAGGGTCGACTCCTGGCCCGCGGCCGCGTTGGCCACGTCGACCGCCGGCTGCTCGATGGCGTTGGGCCGCGGCAGCAGGAGCACGACGACGGCGACCATCGCCAGGATCAGGGCCATCGACAGGACCATGGAGCGGACGTTCCCGCCGGAGTGCCGGCCGCGGGGCACCCCGCGCGGGTCCTCCCCGGAGGTGCCGGCGGGGGTGGTGTCGGGGGAACTACCGGTCGTGCTCACGCCCCCATGGTGACGGATAGAGTCGGCAGCCGACGACGACCGTCGCCGGCGGCCCGCCCGGGGGCACCGGATCCCGTGATGCCGACCCCCGAGTCCGCGACACCAGGAGGCCACCCGTGTCCCGCACCTCCCACCCCACGACGCTCCCCCCGGCGCTGGCCGTCGGGGACGAGGCCCCCGACCGCAACCTGGCGATGGAGCTGGTCCGCGTGACCGAGGCCGCCGCGATGGCCGGCGGCCGCTGGGTCGGGCGCGGGGACAAGAACAAGGCCGACGGCGCCGCCGTGAACGCCATGCGCACCCTCATCGGCACCGTCTCCATGAACGGCACCGTCGTCATCGGCGAGGGCGAGAAGGACGACGCCCCGATGCTGTTCAACGGCGAGCGCGTCGGGGACGGCTCGGGCGCCGAGTGCGACGTCGCCGTGGACCCCATCGACGGGACCACCCTGACCGCCCGCGGCATGCCGAACGCCGTGGCCGTCCTGGCCGTCGCCGAGCGCGGCACGATGTACGACCCCAGCGCCGTGTTCTACATGGACAAGCTCGCGGTCGGGCCCGAGGGCGCCGACGTCGTCGACATCCGCCTGCCCGTGCGCGAGAACATCCGCAAGCTGGCCAAGGCCAAGAAGCGCTGGGTCGAGGACGTCACCGTCTGCATCCTGGACCGGCCCCGGCACGCCCAGCTGGCCCAGGAGGTCCGCGACGCGGGGGCGCGCATCAAGTTCATCTCCGACGGCGACGTCGCCGGCGCGGTGATGGCCGCGCGCGAGGGCACCGGCGTGGACCTGCTGCTGGGCGTCGGCGGCACCCCCGAGGGCATCATCACCGCCTGCGCGATGCACTGCCTGGGCGGCACCATCCAGGGCCGGTTGTGGCCGCGCGACGACGACGAGAAGCAGAAGGCGCTCGACGCCGGCCACGACCTGGACGCGGTCCTGGACACCGAGGCCCTCGTCGCCAGCGACAACGTCTACTTCGTCGTCACCGGCATCACCGACGGCGAGCTGGTCCACGGGGTGCGCTACCTCGGCGACACGGTCACCACCTCCAGCATCGTCATGCGCTCCAAGTCCGGCACGATCCGCAAGGTCGAGAGCGAGCACCGCCTCTCGAAGCTGCAGGCGTACTCGGCGGTCGACTTCACCGGGCCGCGCTGATGGCGGCGCCGTCCACCCGCCGCAGCGTCGTGGTCGGCGAGGCGCTCGTCGACGTCGTGCACCGCGCCGGGTCCGGGCCCGCCGCGGAGCACCCGGGCGGGTCCCCGCTGAACGTGGCGTACGGCCTGGGCCGGCTGGGGCACGACGTCGCGCTGCTGACCCGCCTGGGCGACGACGCCCGCGGGCGGCTGCTGCGCGAGCACCTGGACGCCGGGGGCGTGCGGCTGCCCCCCGGTGCGGTGGACGGCGACCCGACGTCGGTGGCGCGCGCCGAGATCGACGCCGAGGGGAAGGCGTCGTACGAGTTCGACCTCGTGTGGCGGCTGCCGGACGTCGAGCTGCCCGAGGACGTCGCCCTCGTGCACACCGGTTCGATCGGGGCGGCGGTCGACCCCGGCGCCCGGGCGGCGCTGGAGCTCCTGCGGTCGGTGCGGGGCCGGGCCACGACGAGCTACGACCCGAACGTGCGGCCGGCGTTCTTCGCGTCCCCGGCGGCCGCGCTGGCCCGGGTCGAGGAGTTCGTGGCGGCCTCCGACGTCGTGAAGGCCTCCGACGAGGACCTGGCCTGGCTGCTGCCGGGCCAGGACGTGGACGCGGTCGCGCGGCGGTGGCAGGCGCTGGGCCCGGCGCTGGTCGTGGTGACCCGCGGCGGTGAGGGCGCCGTCGCGGTCTCGGGGGCGGGCACGCTGCAGGTCCCGGCCCCTCGGGTCGACGTCGTGGACACCGTCGGCGCCGGGGACGCGTTCATGTCGGGGCTGCTGCACGCCCTGGCCGAGCACGACCTGCTCGGCGGGGCGGCGCTGCCGCGGTTGCGCCACCTCGGCCTGCGCACGCTCGAGGCGGTCGTGGGCACGGCGATCCGCTCGGCGTCGATCACGTGCTCGCGGGCGGGGGCGAACCCGCCGACGCGCGCCGAGCTGGACGGCTGAGCCCTCAGCCCCGGCGGCGCCCGAGCCGGGGGCGGCGCCGGGCGGCCCGCAGCGGGGCCGCCGGTGCGGTGCAGCGGCGGGCCAGCCCGCCCCGCAGCCGCTCCACGGCGCCGCTGAGGGCCCCGGCGACGGACTCGACGGAGCGGTCGAGGCGCTCGTGGCGGCGGATCTCGTCGCGGTAGGTGCGCCGGAGGAGGTTGAGGCGGTCCACGAGCCCGGGCAGCAGGTCCTGCCCGGTGGGGGCCAGCACCAGGCGGACGGTCTGGCGGGCGACCGGTTCGAGCCGCTGCTTGTAGGCCTCGTCCCCGCGCAGCAGGTCCAGCTCGCGGTAGCCGGAGACGATGGCGCGGCGGCGCAGCCGCAGCAGCAGCAGGGTGCCCGGGCCCGTGGCGGCGTACCGGGCGCGGTAGCTCTGGACGTAGCCGTGCAGGGCCCGCGGCCCGGCGAGGCAGAAGGCGTAGGCGACGAGCTCGCCGTCGACGCGCAGCCCGGACAGCTGCACGGTGCCCGGCGGGGAGGTCCACAGCACCTCGGTGAGGGTGCGCCCGGACGCCCCGCGCCAGGGCCGGCGGCGGCGGCCGGCGTGCGGGTGGGCGTCGTCGACCTCGGCGAGCTCGGTGACGAGCTCCTCGAGCCGGTCGGCGGCGGCCTCGGGGTCGTGCCGGCGCAGCTCGGCCAGGCCGTCGAGCAGGTCGTCGGCGACGACGAGCTCGCCGAGCTCGGCCAGCCGTCGCCACTGCCGCCGCTCCTCGTGCCGCGCGTGCCGCCCCAGGCCGGCGTCGTGCTCCTCGACGGTGGCCGGCAGCGGGACGGCCCGGACGGTGGCCTGCGGCAGGGAGCGGACGCCGTACCCGCGGTGCCGGGCCCACCGGCCGATGAGCTCGACCTGCTCGCCGGTGACCGGCACCTGCTCCAGGTCGAGCACGGCGCCGGGGACCTCGCGCAGCGCGCCGTCGAGGACGGCGGCGACGAGGCGGGCGACGGGGACGTCGGCGCCGGGGTCGGCCAGGACGCCGGCGTAGTCGCTGCCGCCGGCGCCGAGGAAGGTCAGCAGCGGCCGGGGGCCGCCGAGGAGGGCGAACGCGCCGAGGGCCAGCAGGCGGCCGTCGCGGCGGACCGAGACGAGCAGCGGCTCACCGGCGCCCAGGTGGGTGTGCACGGCGCGCAGCCAGTCGGGCCCGGTGAAGGGGGACTGCCCGGCGCGGGCGGCCAGGGCCCGCCACTCGGGGACGGGGGCGTTGTCGAGGTCGCGGCGGGCGGTGACCGACAGCCCGTGGGAGGGGTCGAGGACCAGGACGAGGTCGCTGCCGGTGGTGGGGGTGGTCTCGGGAGGCGACGCGAGGTCCGTCACCGTCCACCACCCTCCGCGCTCGGGGCCCGCCCCTGTGGAGGACCCGTGCGCGCACCTTAGCCCCGCTCCCCGACACGGACGCGGAACCTCCTCACGCGTCGCCGGAGTATCGACGGAGGGTCACGGAGTACTCACTGAACGCTGAGGAGGGGGCCGGCCGCGCGAGCGGCCGGCCCCCTCCGGGGGTGGTCGGGTCAGGACCCGGCGTGCGCCGGGGTCCGCCCCGCGCTGCCCTGGGCCCGCTCCAGCGACCGCTTGCGCAGCGCCTCGGACTGCTCCCCGATCTTCCGGGCCTTGTCCTCGTCCCGGGTCAGGTTCGCGCCCGTGCCCGGGTCGAACACGTGCATCCGCTTCGGGTCGAACCACAGGTGGGCGGTGTCGCCGTCGCGCACCCCGCTCATCGCGTCCAGCGTCACCACGAGCTGGGAGCGCATGCTCTCCCCGTCCAGCTCGCGGTCCAGCTCGGCCAGCTGCTGCCTCGTCTCCTCGGCCGCCTCGAACGGGATGTAGGCGTACAGCTCGTTGCCCAGCCACTCGGTGACGTCGACCTGCGCCTGGAACGTCACCGCACCGGCGGGGGCGTCGGTGACGTCGGCGTCGTCGAAGTGCTCGGGGCGGACCCCGACGATGAGCAGCTTGCCCTCGTGCTCGGAGCCCACGACGTCCGGCTTGGGCACCTCGCAGAACGGCAGCTGCAGGCGGTCCCCGGCCACCCGGGCCGGCAGGAAGTTCATCGGCGGCGAGCCGATGAACCCGGCCACGAACAGGTTGACGGGCTGCTCGTACAGCTCCCGCGGGCTCGCGACCTGCTGCAGGATGCCCTTGCGCAGGACGGCCACCCGGTCCCCGAGGGTCATGGCCTCGGTCTGGTCGTGGGTGACGTACAGGGTCGTCGTCGCCAGCGAGCGCTGCATGCGGGCGATCTCGGTGCGCATCTGCCCGCGCAGCTTGGCGTCGAGGTTCGACAGCGGCTCGTCGAACAGGAACGCCTTCGCGTCGCGGACGATCGCGCGGCCCATCGCGACCCGCTGGCGCTGGCCGCCGGACAGGTTCGCCGGCTTGCGGTCCAGGTGCTCGTTCAGCTCCAGCATGTCCGCCGCGCGCTGCACGCGCTCGCGGATCTCGCTCTCGGGCACCTTGGAGTGGTTCAGCCGCAGCGGGAAGGCGATGTTCTCCCCCACCGTCAGGTGCGGGTAGAGGGCGTAGTTCTGGAACACCATCGCCAGGTCGCGGTCGCGCGGGGCCAGGTCGTTGACCCGCTTGCCGTCGATGAGCAGGTCCCCGGAGGTGATGTCCTCCAGCCCCACCACCATCCGCAGCAGCGTCGACTTCCCGCACCCCGAGGGCCCGACGAGGATGACGAACTCGCCGTCGGCGATGTCGAGGCTGACGTCGTTCACCGCGGGGAAGCCGTCACCGTACTGCTTGACGATGTTCTTCAGTTCGATGCGCGCCATGTGCGATCAACCCTTCACTGCGCCGTTGGTGAGACCCGCGACGATGCGGCGCTGGAACACGAGCGCCAGGACCACGACGGGGATGGTGACGATGACGGCGGCCGCCGAGATGGCGCCCGTCGGCTGGACGAAGTAGCTGGACCCGGTGAAGCTCGACAGCGCCGCCGGGACCGGCTGCGCGTCCGAGGTCGAGGTCAGCGAGATGCCGAAGACGAAGTCGTTCCAGGCGATGAAGAACGCGATGATCGCGGTGGTGAACACCCCGGGCGCGGCCAGCGGGACGATGACCTTGCGGAACGCCTGCCAGCTCGTCGCCCCGTCGACCTGCGCGGCCTGCTCCATGTCCCAGGGGATGCCGCGGAAGAACGCCGACATCGTCCAGATGGAGATCGGCAGGGTCAGGGCCAGGTACGGGATGATCAGCCCCGGGATGGTGTCGTACAGCCCGATCTGGCGCCACGCGTTGAACAGCGGCGTGACCATCGTGATGACGGGGAACACCGCGACGGCCAGCGCGCTGGTGAGCACGACCCGCTTGCCGGGGAAGTCCAGCCGCGCGATCGCGTACGCCGCGAACATGGCCAGCACCACCGCGATGAACGTCGCGACGAGGCAGGTGATGATCGAGTTGCGCAGCGCCGGCAGGAACAGGTTCGACCCGTTCCCGTTGAAGATGCCGTCGTAGTTCGCCCAGGTCGCGGTGGTCGGGAAGAACGTCTTCTCCGCCAGCGCCCCCTCGGACTTGAAGCTCATCGAGACGATGTACACCACCGGCGCGATCGCGTACAGGACGATGACCGCGGCACCGAGGTACCAGCCGATCTTCTCCTTCGTGGACATCGCACCCATCAGCCTTCACCTCTCGCCCGGGCCAGGTCGACCTTGAACACCTTGATGGCGATGAAGCAGATCGCCAGCACGCACACGAACAGCAGCACCGACACCGCCGACCCCAGGCCGATCTCCAGCCGGGAGATCGTCTGGTTGTAGGCCAGCGAGGAGACCGTCTCGGTCCCGGCGGCGCCGTTGGTCATGATGTAGACGTTGTCGAAGATGCGGAAGGCGTCCAGGGCGCGGAACAGCAGCGCCACCATGATCGACGCCTTCATGTTCGGCAGCGTCACCCTCCACAGCCGCTCCCACGCCGTCGCGCCGTCGACCTTGGCCGCCTCGGTCATGTCCGAGGGGACCTGCGCCAGACCGGCCAGCAGCAGCAGGGAGATGAACGGGGTGGTCTTCCAGATCTCCGACAGGCAGATGACCGCCAGCGCCGACCACTTGTTCGCGAAGACGTCGTAGTCGCCCAGCCCCAGGACGCTGTTCATGAAACCGGTCGTCAGGCCGAACGCGTACTGCCAGGCGTAGGCCGAGACGACGGTGATGATCGCGTACGGGATGAGGATGGCGGTGCGCACGATGGGCCGCAGCCAGCCGAGCACCTTGTGCATCACCATGGCCAGGGCGAAGCCGATGACCAGCTCGACGGCCACCGTGACGACGGTGATGAGCGCGGTGTTGCCCAGCGCCCGCCACCACAGCCCGTCGGACAGGATGACGCCGTAGTTGCGCAGGCCGATGAACTCCCGGTCGGCCGGTGCGGTGAGCCGGAAGCTGAACAGCGACTCGTACAGGGCCTGCAGGATCGGGTAGCCGGTGACGGCCACCAGGATGATGAACGCGGGCCCGGCGAGGTACCAGCCCAGGCGGGCCTCGGCGCGGGACTTGTCGGTCTTGCGGGCCCGGCCCGAGACCTTCTTGGTGACCGTGACCCCACCGGTCGACCGGGTCTCCGTCTGTTGGCTCACAACAGTTTCTCCCCTCGGAGGACCTCGCCGATGTACTCCTGCGACGCGGCCGGCGTGGACTCCGAGACGTTCGCGACCGGCTGCCACTGGTCGGCGATGCCCTGGCTGACCTCGTTGTAGTACGCCGTCTGCGGTCGCGGCGACGCGGCCTGCAGCGACGTGCGGATGGTGTCGTACATCGGGTACGCCTCCTGCACGGCCGGGTCGTCGTAGACGGCCTCGCTGGCGGCGGGGTTGCCGTCGGAGACCATGTACGCGGCCTGGCTCTCGGCCGACACGATGCAGCTGACCGCCTCGAACGCGGCGTCCTTGTGCTCGCTGAAGGCGCTCACGCCGATGTCGATGCCGCCCAGCGGCGGGGCCGCGGGGTCGGTGTCGTTCATCGCCGGGTACGTCGTCCAGCCGTAGTCGTCGAAGACCGCCCGGTCCATCGTGCCCTCCTCGGCCGCGGACTTGCCCTGGGCGTACACGAACGGCCAGTTCACCATGAAGGCCGCGTCGCCCTGCTGGAACATGTTCGCCGTCGCCGCCTCGTCGCGGTTGTCGATGCCCGCGCCGCCGACCCCGGCGGCGGTGATGTCCTGCATCACCTGCGCCGCGGCCCGGCCGGCGTCGGTGTCCAGGCCGAGCCGGATGTCCGGCCCCTTGGCGTCGGGGTTCTCGATGACCTCACCGCCGGCGGAGGCGATCATCGCGTTGACCCACACGGTCATGGACTCCGCGCGCTGCCCCTGCACGCCGATCGCGCTGCCCTGGGCCTTCGCGGCCTCGATGAGCTGCGCCCAGGTGACGGGCTTGGTCATGTCCAGCCCGGCCGCCTCGGCGGCCGACTTGCGGTACCAGAGCAGCTGCGTGTTCGCCCAGAACGGGGCGGTCACCAGCTCACCCTTCCAGCTGGCGCCCTGGACGGCGCCCTCGACCACCCCGTCGGTCCACCGCTGCTGCAGGTCGGCGGGGATCGGGGCGAGGAACCCGGCCTCGGAGGTCTCCGGCACGAAGACCGGGTCCAGGCTCATGAGGTCGATGGAGGTGTCGTTGCCCGCCAGGCGCCGCATGAGCTGCTCGCGCTGGGCGGCGGCGTCGCTGGGCAGGATGGACACCTCGATGTCGTAGGCCCCGTTCGAGGCCGCGCTGCACTTCTCCGCGATCGTCTGCTGACCGCCGTTGTCGGGGTTGACGTACCAGTTCAGCGTCGGGGTGCCCGACGCGGTGCTCGATCCTCCACAGGCCGTCAGTCCCCCGGCGAGCACCGTCGCCGCGCTCAGGGTCCCCAGCCACGTGCGCCATCGCCCAGGCACTGTCCCTCCTCGGACCAGTCCGTCTGTTGCTGTGGGGCATGCCTACACCGGTCGTTCACACGGCGCACTCCGGGACGGGGCGCGTCCGGGGATCGTGAGCTGCCCGTGATCCAGGACACCGGCCGCCCTCGCCCGGACCCCCTCTTGGCAGGATGGGGCCATGGCCAGTGAAGCCCCCGCGCAGGAGTTCCGCATCGAGCACGACACCATGGGGGAGGTCCAGGTCCCCGCCGCCGCGAAGTACCGCGCGCAGACGCAGCGGGCCGTGGAGAACTTCCCGATCTCCGGCACCCCCCTGGAGCGCGCCCACATCGAGGCGCTCGCGCGCATCAAGAAGGCCGCCGCCCTCGCCAACGCCGAGCTCGGCGTGCTGGAGCGCGACCTCGCCCAGGCCGTCGCCGACGCCGCCGAGGAGGTCGCCACCGGCCGCTGGGACGCCGAGTTCCCCGTCGACATCTTCCAGACCGGCTCGGGCACCAGCTCCAACATGAACGCCAACGAGGTCATCGCGACGCTGGCGACCGAGCGCCTCGGCTCCCCCGTCCACCCCAACGACCACGTCAACGCGTCCCAGTCCTCCAACGACGTCTTCCCCACCTCCGTCCACGTCGCCGCGACCTCGGCCGTCGTCAACGACCTCGTCCCGGCGCTGGAGCACCTTGAGGCGGCGCTGCGCCGCAAGGCGACCGAGTGGGCGCAGGTCGTGAAGTCCGGCCGCACCCACCTCATGGACGCCACCCCGGTGACCCTGGGCCAGGAGTTCGCCGGGTACGCCCAGCAGCTCACCCGCGGCATCGAGCGGGTGCGCGCGACCGTGGTGCGGGTGGCCGAGGTCCCCCTCGGCGGCACCGCGACCGGCACCGGCATCAACACCCCGCCCGGCTTCCCGCAGCGCGTCATCGAGCTGCTCGCGGCCGACACCGGCCTGCCGCTGACCGAGGCCGCCGACCACTTCGAGGCCCAGGGCGCCCGCGACGCGCTCGTGGAGCTGTCCGGGGCGCTGAAGGTCGTCGCCGTCAGCCTCACCAAGGTCTGCAACGACCTGCGCTGGATGGGCTCGGGCCCGCGCACCGGGCTCGGCGAGCTGCGGCTGCCGGACCTGCAGCCGGGGTCGTCGATCATGCCGGGCAAGGTCAACCCCGTCGTGCCCGAGGCCGTCCTCATGGTCGCCGCGCAGGTCGTCGGCAACGACGCCACCGTCACCTGGGCCGGGGCCAGCGGCTCCTTCGAGCTGAACGTGCAGATCCCCGTCATGGCCCGCAACGTGCTGGAGTCCGCGCGACTGCTGGGCAACGCCTCCCGGCTGCTGGCCGACCGCACCGTCGAGGGCCTGGAGGCCGACGTCGAGGCGTGCCGCCGCTTCGCCGAGTCCTCCCCCTCGATCGTCACGCCGCTGAACCGCGTCATCGGCTACGAGGCCGCCGCGAAGGTCGCCAAGCACGCCGTCGCGACCGGCTCCACGGTGCGCGAGGCCGTCGTCGACCTCGGGTTCGTCGAGCGCGGGGAGGTCAGCGAGGAGCAGCTGGACGCGGCGCTCGACGTGATGTCGATGACCCACCCCTGACCGCACCTCCCGGGGACCGGCGCGCCGTCGCCGGTCCCCGGGCCGAGACTGGCCCGGTGCTCCCCCACCTGCTGCTGGTCCTGGTGGGCGCCCTGGCGCTGACCATCGTCTCCGTCCGACGGGGCTGGCAGGCGCCGCTGGTGCTCGCGGTGTGCGGGGCGGCGGTGTCCTTCGTCCCGGGCCTGCCGCGCCTGGAGCTGCCGCCCGACGTCATCCTGTCCGTGGTCCTGCCGCCGCTGCTGTTCTCCACCACGACGGGGTTCTCCTGGCGCGGGTTCCTGCGCCGCTGGCGCTCCATCACCGACCTCGGGGTCCTGCTCGTCGTCGTGACCACCGCCGTCGTGGGCGCGGTCGCGGCGTACGCGGTGCCCTGGCTGGGCCTGGGCACCGCCCTGGTGCTGGCCGCGGTCGTCTCACCGCCCGACGCCGTCACGGCGGTCGCCATCGGCGGGCGGCTCGGGCTGCCCACCCGGGTGCTGACGACGCTGAAGGGCGAGAGCCTCGTCAACGACGCCGCGGCCCTGACGCTGTTCTCCACCGCGACCGCCGCGGTCGCCGGCACCGAGACCGTCGTCGAGGACCCCGTGCTGTTCTTCCTCTTCGAGGCCGCCGGCGGGATCCTCGTGGGCGCCGTCCTCGGGCGCGTGGTCCACCTGGTCCGGACCCGGCTGCGCAACCCGGCGAACATGACCGCGCTGGCCGTGCTGACCCCCTTCACCGCCTACGCGGTCGCCGAGGCGCTGGAGACGTCGGGGGTGCTCGCGGTGGTCGCCGCCGGTTTCGCCCTCTCGCGCCGCTCGGTGCGCACCGTCTACGCCACCCGCATCTCCGAGCGGGAGGTGTGGAACCTGCTGGACGTGCTCCTGGAGGCGTTCGTCTTCGCCTACCTGGGGCTGCAGTTCCGCTTCCTGCTCGAGGACGCCCTGGCCGAGGGGACGCGGCCCGCGCAGCTGCTGGGCGCCGCTCTGGTCGTGCTCACCGCGGTCGTCGTGGTCCGGGTGGCGTGGGTCCTGGGGGGCGGCGTGCTCATGCGCCGGGTCCTGCGCGGGCGGTTCTCCCCCGGCGGGCGCCACTTCACCCTCCGCGAGGACGTGGTCATCGCGTGGACCGGCATGCGGGGCGTGGTGACGCTGGCCGCGGCGGCGGGCATCCCCGCCACGACGAGCACCGGGGAGCCCTTCCCGCACCGCGCCGACCTGCAGGTGCTGGCCTTCGCGGTCGCGGTGGGGACGCTGCTGCTGCAGGGGGCCACGCTGCCGGCGCTCATCCGGCGGCTGCACCTGGAGGCGCCGGAGGAGCGCGAGTGGCTCGACGGGCAGCGCCGCCTGGCCCGGGAGCTGTCCTGGAGCACCGGGCGCGCGGAGCTGCGGGCCGCGCACGACGAGGCCGACGACCCGGTGCAGCGCCACGTCGCCGAGCTCGTCCTGCGGCGCGCGGAGCAGCTGGCGGCGCTGCGCTCGGCCGAGGACGCCGAGCAGGAGGGGGCGTCGGCGGGCCGGCGGGCGGCCGAGACGGGCGTCGCGCTGCGGCGCAGGATGATCCGCGCCCAGCGGGCGGCCCTGGTCGCCGCCCAGGAGGAGGGGCGGATCGCCGAGGAGGCCGTCGGGGAGACGCTGGAGCAGCTGGACCTCGACGAGGCGGCGCTGTCGCACCGCAGCTCACCGCGGCTGTGAGGTGGTCCCCCCCGGGGACGACGCAGGGCGCCGCCCCCCTCACGGGGTGCGGCGCCCTGGGTACGGGTGCGGCAGGCTCAGCGCGAGTAGTACTCGACGACGAGCTGCTCGTCGCAGGTCACGGGGATCTGCTCGCGGACCGGGAGGGCGTTCACCGTGGCGGTGAGGTCCTCGCGCTCCACCGAGAGCCAGCCCGGGATCTCGTTGTCGCTCCAGCCGCCCTCGCGGGCGACGATGAACGGCGTCTTGGCCTTCGAGCGAGGGGCGACCTCGACGGTCTGGCCGGGGACGACGCGGAACGACGGGCGGTCGACACGACGGCCGTCGACGACGATGTGGCGGTGCACGACCATCTGGCGGGCCTGGTAGATGGTCCGCGCGAAGCCGGCACGCCAGACGACGGCGTCCAGACGCGTCTCGAGCAGCTGCACCAGGTTCTGACCGGTCTTGCCAGGCTTGCGCTTGGCGAGGTCGTAGGCGCGACGCAGCTGCGTCTCGCTCACGTCGTACTGGTAGCGCAGGCGCTGCTTCTCGCGCAGCTGCGTCGCGTAGTCCGACGCCTTCTTCTGCTTGCGGCCGTGCATGCCCGGCGGGTAGGGGCGACGGTCCATGAAGCGGGCGGCCTTCGGCGTGAGGGCCACCCCGAGCGCGCGGCTGATGCGCACCTTGGGTCGGGCGTTGTTCATTCCACTCTCCTGATCGTAAGGTGAGCCTAGCCAAAGTCGAGAAGTCCTCGACCGGCCAGGACGATCGCGCCCCGAGGAGGCACTGTGAACCACCGGATCCGGGGGATCCAGCGGACCACGGCACCGGACCACCAGCCGATTGCCGGGGATTCGGAGCGCACCGTCTCCAACCTTACGGCCTCCGGCGGGGTGCCCGTGACCAGCCGCCCCGGCCCCGCGCAGTGGGCCCGCACCCTGGCGGTGGGCACGGTGGCCGGGACCCTGCACCTGCCCCGCGCCGCCCGGCCCTGCCCGCACCACCGCGACGGGCACCACCACGGGCACCACCACCAGGACGCCCCCGGCGACGCCGACGACGTCTTCGCCGTGGCGGCCCCGCAGCGGCGCGCCCGCACGGCCACCTCGCCCACCGAGGCCTTCGGCGTGCAGCACCTCACCGACTCCTGGGGCGGGCTGCTGCTGCTGGTGGACGACGACTCCCCGCTGCACCGGCGCCTGCAGGAGCTGGAGGGCGACGCCCGCTGGAACGGGGTCCCCGCCGTGCTGGACGTCCTGGACGTGCCCCCCGGGCAGGCCGTGCTGCCCCGGGCCCGGCTGTGCGTCACCGGCTGGGTGGAGTCGATCCTGCCCGCCGACCAGCGCCGCGTCGCCCAGACCGCGGCCGCCGTCCGGCCCCTGGGCGCCCTGCTCGACGTCGGGACCACGCGCCGGATCTGGCGGCTGGAGATCGCCGACGTGCGCGTCACGACGGCCGGCGGGGTGCACCTGCTGGAGGACGAGGAGTTCACCGCCGCCGCCCCCGACCCCCTCTACGACGACGAGGACGGCATCGTCGCCCACCTGGAGGCCGAGCACCGCGACGCCCTCATCGGCTGGGTGCTGGGCGAGCTGCCCGAGGAGCAGGCGCGCGAGACGCGCGAGGTGGCCGTGGTCGGCGCCGACCGCTTCGGCCTCGACGTCCTGGTGACGATCGGCGGCGGCACCCGGACGCTGCGGGCGACGTTCGCCGAGCCGGTCCGGCACGAGCACGACGTCGTGCGGGCCCTCTGCCGGCTGTTCGGGTGCCCCTGCGGCGGAACGGGTTCGACGCACCGGAGCGCGTGACCCGCACGGGGTCACGCGCTCGGTGCGGGACGCGCGCGGGGTCAGCCGCGGCGGGTCAGTACCAGTTGTGCGACTTCGAGTGCGACCAGGCGCTGCACGGGCTGCCGTAGCGGTTCTCGATGTAGCCCAGGCCCCAGGTGATCTGGGTGACCGGGTTGGTCTCCCAGTCGGCCCCGGCGGAGGACATCTTGCTGCCGGGCAGCGCCTGCGGGATGCCGTACGCGCTGGAGGTGGGGTTGTCGGCCGACCAGTCCCAGCCGCTCTCCTTGGTCCACAGCGAGTCCAGGCAGGAGAACTGCGAGTCGTCCCAGCCGCGGTCGGCGGCCATGATCCGGGCGATGCCCCTCGGGTCGCGCTGGGCGTTGCGGGTGGCCTCGGCGGCGGCCTGCTGCCGGGCCTCCTCGGCCAGCCGGGCGGCCTCGGCGGCGGCGGCCGCCTCCGCGGCGGCCCGCTCGGCGGCGACGCGCTGGTCGCTGGCGACGCGGACCGCGGCCTGCTCGAACCAGGCGTCCGACGTCGTGGCCCGGCGCTCGGCCTGGGCGGAGAGCAGGAGGCGGTCGGGCACCGCGGCCTCGGCCTCGGGGGCGGGCCCGGAGGTCAGGGCGGCGCCGGCCAGGACGGAGGCCGAGACGGCGACGACGCCGGGGGCGGCGATCCAGGCGAGGCGGCGGCGGCGCCGGGGCGCGGGGTCGCTGGTGGTGGTGCTCTGCTCGTCCGGGGACGCGGTGGGGCTGTGGGGCGGCAAGCCGGGCCTTCCGACGTTCTCCCGGCTCACGCCCGGTCGATCTGTCCACCCGCCGCCGGGGCGCGGCGTCCCGTCCGGGGACGTCGCCGTGAGGCCCGTCCGACCCGTCGGCCCCGTCGTGCGGCCCGTCGGTCGGCGTCGTCACCGGGCCCGGGGTGCCCGGTCCGGCGACGGCTGCGAGGTGCTGTCGTCGGACGACGCTGCCCCGGGGACCGGGGTGCGGGCAAACCGCGATCACCGGTTTCGTCACGCTCAGGTCACGGATCAGCAACGCTCCGTCGACCTTTGTGGAACATCTCACACCCTGCCGCACCGGTGGCGAGGTTTTGACGCAGGCCGGACGCGTCCGGTTCCGGGCACGGGGCCGTCCCCGTGCCCGGAACCACCCGCCTCAGCCGTCCCTCCCGTCCCCGATCACGCCCCGAAGTCGGCCAGCAGCTCGGTCACCAGCGCCGCGACCGGCGAGCGCTCCGACCGCGTCAGCGTCACGTGCGCGAACAGCGGGTGCCCCTTGAGCGCCTCCACGACGGCCGCGACCCCGTCGTGCCGGCCCACCCGCAGGTTGTCGCGCTGGGCGACGTCGTGGGTCAGGACCACCTTCGAGCCCTGCCCGATGCGCGAGAGCACCGTCAGCAGCACGTTGCGCTCCAGCGACTGCGCCTCGTCCACCACGACGAAGGAGTCGTGCAGCGACCGGCCGCGGATGTGCGTCAGCGGCAGCACCTCCAGCATCCCCCGGGCGAAGACCTCCTCGACGACCTTCGGGTCGACCACGGCCTCCAGGGTGTCGAAGACCGCCTGGCCCCACGGGCCCATCTTCTCGGCCTCGGTGCCCGGCAGGTACCCGAGCTCCTGACCGCCCACCGCGTACAACGGCCGGAAGACCACGATCTTGCGGTGCTCGCGGCGCTCCATGACCGCCTCCAGCCCCGCCGCCAGCGCCAGCGCCGACTTCCCCGTCCCCGCCCGGCCGCCCAGGGAGACGATGCTGACCGTCGAGTCCATCAGGGCGTCCAGGGCGATGCGCTGCTCGGCCGAGCGGCCGCGCACCCCGAACGCCTCCCGGTCGCCCTTGACCACCCGCAGCTGCTTGTCGGCGCCGACCCGGCCCAGCGCGTGCCCGCGCGGGGAGGAGAGCACCACCCCGGTGTTCACCGGCAGGTCGCGCACCTCGGCGGTGTCGAGCGTGCCCTCGTCGTACAGGTGCGCGACCTCCTCGGCGGTCGCGGTCAGCTCCACCACGCCCGTCCAGCCGGAGTCGGGCGCCAGCTCGGCGCGGTACTCGTCGGCCGTCAGGCCGATCGCGGACGCCTTCACCCGCAGCGGCACGTCCTTGGACACCACCGTCACCGCGTGCCCCTCGTCGGCCAGGTTCCGGGCGACGGCCAGGATGCGGGTGTCACCGGCCGTGGCGAGCGGCCCACCGCGCAGCGACGACGGCAGCGCGCCGGTGTCGGAGTGGTTCAGCTCCACCCGCAGCGTCCCGCCGCTGTCCCCGATGGGCATGGGGGCGTCGAGCCGGCCGTGCTCGACACGCAGGTCGTCCAGGCGGCGCAGCGCCTCCCGGGCGAAGTAGCCCAGCTCGGGGTGGTGGCGCTTGCCCTCCAGCTCGCTGACCACGACGAGCGGCAGCACCACGTCGTGCTCGGCGAAGCGGAACAGGGCACCGGGGTCGGACAGCAGGACGGAGGTGTCCAGGACGAAGGTCTGTCGGTCGGGGTCGGGCTGCACGGCTCCCGCACGGGCGGGGGTGTTCGGCGCGGCGGGGCGGGGGCTGGTGACCACGAACGTCTCCCGTTCTCGGGAGCCCGGGACGCGTCCACGCCCGGACCCCCCTCAGCGGCGGCGGACCGGGACCTCAGGTCGCCCTGCGGGCGACCCGGGACCGGGCCTCCCCGCTGCGCTGGGCAGCACTCACGGCGACCTCCCGAGGCGGGGGGCGGACGCTCCCCGTCTGCCCCCGACGCTATCGGCCGCACGGGCGTGACGGACGAGGAACACGCGGTCCGCTGTGACGAGTGGGTGACATCCCGGTGAACCGGGCCGGCGGCGCGGGCTCAGGCGCCGAAGCGCCGCTCCCGGGCCGCGTACGAGCGCAGCGCCCGCAGGAAGTCGACCTTGCGGAAGTCCGGCCACAGCACCTCGGTGAAGAAGAACTCCGAGTGCGCGCTCTGCCACAGCAGGAACCCCGACAGCCGCTGCTCCCCCGAGGTCCGGATGACCAGGTCGGGGTCCGGCTGGCCCTTGGTGTAGAGGTGGTCGGCGATGTGCTCGACGTCCAGGACCTCGGCCAGGTCCGCCATCGAGGTGCCCCGCGCGGCGTGCTCGCGCAGCAGGGCGCGGACCGCCGCGGCGATCTCCTGGCGGCCGCCGTACCCGATGGCGACGTTGACGACGCCGGTGGTGATGCGGGCGGTCTGCTCGGCCAGGGCCCGCAGGTGCGCGGCGCTGGGGTCGGGCAGCAGGTCCAGGGAACCGACCGGGTGGACCTTCCAGCGCTTCGTGGCCGCGACCCGGGCCACGGCGTCCTGGACGATCGCGATGAGCGGTTCGAGCTCGTCGGCCGACCGGTTCAGGTTGTCGGTCGAGAGCAGGTACAGGGTGACGATCTCGATGCCCTCGTCGGCGCACCAGCCCATGACCTCGACGACCTTGTCCGCACCGGCGCGGTGACCGTGCGAGCTGGGCGCCCCGAACGCCTTGGCCCACCGGCGGTTGCCGTCGAGGATGATGCCCACGTGGCGGGGCAGCACGTCCGGGTCCAGCGACCGTTCCAGCCGCCGCCCGTACGCGCCGTAGAGGAGATCGCGGAGGCCCATCGGCGCTCACGGTATACCCGCCGCGGCACCCGGCCCCGCTACCGCGCCGCACCCGCGCACCACCCGCGCACCACCCGCGCACCACCCGCGCACCACCCGCCCACCACCCGCCCACCACCGGTGCAGCACCCGCACGGGCGAGCCGTCGTTGACCGGTTGCGCGCGCCACCATAATCTCGCGTCACGGTGACGAGGACGTCACCGGCAGGTGACCGCGCCGTCGCGGTCCGTCGCATCGGAGAGCAGAGTGGACCGCAGCACCACGTCCCGTCGTTCCATCCTCAGCCTGGCCCTGGCGGCGCCCCTGGCCGTCCCGGCGCTCGCCGCGTGCGGCGGCTCCTCCGGGCCGGGACAGGCCGCCGAGGGCGGCGCCAGCATCTGGATCCTCACCGGCCAGCCCGCCGAGGGCATCCGCACGGACTCCATCGAGGCCTTCAACGAGAAGAACCCCGACGGCGAGCTGGCCGTCTCCTCGTTCCAGAACGACGCGTTCAAGGCGAAGATCAAGACCGCCATCGGCGCCGGCGAGGCGCCGACGATCATCTGGACCTGGGGTGGCGGTGGTCTGCGCAACTACGTCGAGAACGGCCAGGTCGAGGACCTCACCTCCTTCTTCGAGGAGACGCCCGAGCTCAAGGACAAGCTGTTCGAGAGCGCCTTCGGCGCCGCCACCGTCGACGGCAAGGTCTACGCCGTGCCGTGCGAGGACGTCTCGCCGATCGTCCTCTTCTACAACAAGCGGGTCTTCGAGAAGGTCGGCGCGCAGCCCCCCACCACCTGGGGGGAGGTCATGGAGCTGGTGCCGGTGTTCAACGCCGCAGGCATCGCGCCGTTCTCGCTGGGCGGGCAGTCCCGGTGGACGAACATGATGTGGCTGGAGTTCCTCTACGACCGCATCGGCGGCCCCGAGGTCTTCCAGGCCGTCTTCGACGGCCAGCCGGACGCCTGGTCGCACCCGGCCTCCCTCGACGCGCTGACCAAGCTGCAGGACCTCGTGCGCGCCGACGGCTTCATCAAGGGCTTCGCCTCCATCACCGCCGACTCCAACGCCGACCAGGCGCTGCTGTACACCGACAAGGCCGCGATGATGGTCCACGGCACCTGGACGTACGGGAGCATGAAGTCCGACGGCGGCGACTTCGTCACCGGCGGGCACCTGGGCTGGATGAACTTCCCGCCCGTCGAGGGTGGGGCGGGCGACCCGAGCAACACCGTCGGCAACCCCTCGGCGTACTACGCGCTGTCCTCCAAGGCCACCGAGGAGGAGAAGACGGCCGCCAAGAAGTACTTCGCCGAGGGCCTGAACACCGACGAGACGACGAAGGCGTGGATCTCGGTGGGCTCGGTGCCGATCGTCAAGGGCTCCGACAGCCAGTTCTCCTCCTCCGAGGACGCCGAGTGGCTGCAGTTCGTCTACGACGTCTCCAGCGGCGCGGCCACCTTCACCCAGTCCTGGGACCAGGCGCTGTCGCCCACGGCGGCCGAGGCGCTGCTGGACAACATCGAGAAGCTCTTCGGCCTCTCGATCACGCCCCAGCAGTTCGCCGACGCCATGAACGCGGTCATCGGGTCTTGAGCCCCGCGGTGCCCGGGGCGGGCGGGGCGCCCCGGGCGCCCGGCCCGCCCGGCCCGCCCTGCCGCAGCGGCTACCGTGCGGGCATGGCCGACCCGCCCACCGACCCCGCCGACCTGCTGGCCGCGGTCAAGCCGAAGCTGCGCGGCTGGCTGCACGCCGGGACCTTCCCGGCGGCCCTCGTCGCCGGGACCGCGCTGGTGTGCCTGGCGCCCACCACCGCCACCCGGTGGGCCGCGGTGGTGTTCGCGGTCAGCGCGGCCCTGCTGTTCGGCACCAGCGCCGTCTACCACCGGGGGGACTGGTCGCCGCGGTGGGCCGGCGTGCTGCGCCGGGCCGACCACAGCAACATCTTCCTCATCATCGCCGGCACCTACACGCCGCTGGCCGTCGCGACCCTGCCCGGCGACCGGGCGCGGGTGCTGCTCACGATCGTCTGGGCCGGCGCGCTGGCCGGGGTCGCGTTCCGGCTGCTGTGGATCGGCGCCCCGCGCTGGCTCTACACCCCCGTCTACGTGGCCCTGGGCTGGGTCGCGGTGGGCTACCTGGACGACTTCGCCGCCGGCGGCGGCACGGCCGTCGCCGTGCTCGTCGCCGTCGGCGGCCTGCTGTACTCCCTCGGCGCGATCGCCTACGCCACCAGGCGCCCCGACCCCAGCCCGCGCTGGTTCGGGTTCCACGAGGTCTTCCACGCCTTCACCGTCGCCGGGTTCACCGCCCACTACGTGGCGATCTCGCTGGCGACGTACCGGCACGCCCTCAGCTGAGGCGCGCCCCCAGCTCCGCGGCCAGGTCGGCCGGCGACGTCGTCGGCGTCCGGCACACCCGCCCCCGGCACACGTACGCCGCGGCGGCCCCGCCGACCAGACCGCGGTGCGCCAGCAGTTCCGGCACCTCCTCCCCCGGCACGCCCCGGGCCACCACCAGCCCCGGGGCCGTCGCGGCCAGCGCCACCCGGTGCAGCGCGGCGGCCCCCGCGTCCCCCGCCGGCCCGAGCACGGCGACCTCGCGCGGCCCGTCCACCAGCGCCTCGGCCACCGCCAGCCCCCACCCGGCGAACCGCGGCGAGGCCGCCGCGACCGCACCGGCCACCCCCAGCGCCCGGACCGCCGCGTCCGTGAACTCCTCCGCACCGGTCAGCGCCCCCAGCGACAGCAGCACCCCGGCCGCCGCCGAGCTCCCCGACGGCGTCGCCCCGTCCGAGGGGTCCGAGGGCGCGCCCGCCCCGTCCCGCGCGGCCGACAGCGCCGGGTCGACGTCGGCGACGTCCACCAGCCCCGCCGGCCCGGTGAACCGGTCCAGCACCTCGCGGCCGAGCTCGGCGGCCACCGCGAACCAGCGCCGCTCCCCCGTCGCCGCGTGCAGCGCCAGCAACCCCTCGGCCAGGTCCGCGAGGTCCTCCAGCACCGCGGCCGGGGACCCCACCGCGCCGTCGCGCGAGACCCGCCGCCACGCCCCCTCGACGCGGTGCACGTCGAGCAGGAACCCCGCCGCCTCGCGCGCGGCCAGCAGCAGGTCCGGGCGCGCCAGCAGCGCCCCCGCCTCCGCGAGCGCCGCGACCGCCAGCCCGTTCCAGGCCAGCACGACCTTGTCGTCGCGGGTCGGCTGCGGGCGGTCGGCCCGCGCCGCGGCCAGGCGCTCGCGGACCCGCAGCCACCGGTCGAGCTCGTCGCCGGGGTCGCGGGTGAGGCGGGCGGTGGAGGTGCCGTGCTCGAACGTCCCCGCCTCGGTGACGCCCAGCAGGTCCGCGGCCCACGGCCCGTCGTCGATGCCGAGGACCTCGACGAGGTCGCCGGGCGTCCACACGTAGGTGGCGCCCTCGACGGCGCGCGGGTTCCCGTCGGCGTCGGGCACGGGGGTGTCGGCGTCCAGGGAGGCGGCGAACGCGCCCTGGGGGGTCCGCAGGTCGCGCAGCAGGAACTCGCAGGTCTGCTCGGCGACGCGGCGGTGCTCGGCGTCGCCCGTCGCCCGCCAGGAGTGCAGGTACACCCGGGCCAGCAGCGCGTTGTCGTACAGCATCTTCTCGAAGTGCGGGACGACCCAGCCGGCGTCGACGGCGTACCGGGCGAAACCCCCGCCGACCTGGTCGGCGGTGCCGCTGCGGGCCATCGCCGTCAGGGTCCGCGCGGCCAGGCCCGCCGCCCGCTGCGACCCCGTGCGGGCGGCGTGCCGCAGCAGGAACTCGCACACCATCGACGGCGGGAACTTCGGCGCCCCGCCGAAACCGCCGTGGACCGGGTCCTCCTCGGCCGCGAGGGCGTCGACCGCCGCGGCCAGCTCCGCCTCGCCCGGCACCTCCCCCACCGGCGAGGTCATCGCCCCCAGGGCCGCCGCGATCCGGCCGCTGGAGGCCAGGACCTCCCCGCGCCGCTCCCGCCACGCCTCCCCGACCGCGGCCAGCAGCTGCCGGAACGAGGGGACCTGCGGGTGCGGGCGGTTCGGGAAGTACGTGCCCGCGAAGAAGATCTGCCCCTCGGGGGTGCAGAACGTCGTCATCGGCCAGCCGCCCTGCCCGGTCATCGCGGTCGTCGCGGCCATGTGGACGGCGTCGACGTCGGGGCGCTCCTCGCGGTCGACCTTGACGTTGACGAACCCGGCGTTCATCTCCGCGGCCGTGACCGGGTCCTCGAAGGACTCGTGCGCCATGACGTGGCACCAGTGGC
Organism: Kineococcus rugosus; assembly: GCF_050871975.1. NCBI lineage: Bacteria > Bacillati > Actinomycetota > Actinomycetes > Kineosporiales > Kineosporiaceae > Kineococcus > Kineococcus rugosus. The sequence continues at coordinate 70,287 of NZ_JBJLSJ010000024.1, forward strand.
AGGCCGCGTACCCGGTGGACACCAGGACCGGCACGTCCCGGCGCCGGGCCTCGGCGAACGCCTCGGGGCCCCACTCCTGCCAGTCGACGGGGTTGCCGGCGTGCTGGAGCAGGTACGGGCTGGTGGAGCGGGCGAGTCGGTTGGGCACCCGTCCACCGTGCCACGGGGCGGTGCCCCGGGCGCCCCGGTAGCGTCACGCCCCGTGACCGCCCCCGCACCGACCACCGCCCCGCCGTCCCTCCGGCCCGCCGTCGCCGTCCCCGCCCGGGAGGTGGTCCAGCCGTGAGGTTCGGGGTCCTGGGCACGGGGCACTGGGCCCGCACCACCCACGGGGCCGCGCTGGCGGCCCACCCCGACGTCGAGCTCGTCGGGTTCTGGGGGCGCGACCGGGACCGGACCCGCGCCGCCGCGGACGAGCGCGGCACCGCCGCCTTCGGCGACCTCGGCGAGCTGCTGGCGTCCGTGGACGCGGTGAGCCTGGCGCTGCCGCCGGACGTGCAGGCGCAGGTCGCGCTGGAGGCGGCGGCCGCGGGCCGGCACCTGCTGCTGGACAAGCCGGTCGCCACCGACCTGCGCCGCGCCGACGCGCTCGTGGAGGCGGTGCGGCGCTCGGGGGTCGCGAGCGTGGAGTACCTGACGTACCTGTTCCAGCCGGACGTCACCGGCTGGCTGGCGCGGATGCGGGACCTGGCCGCCGAGCACGGCCCGTGGGAGGGCGGGGTGTTCCGCTGGGCCGGGACCATCGACGCGCCGGGCAACCCCTACGGCGCCTCGGCGTGGCGCCGCGAGCGGGGCGGGCTGTGGGACACCGGCCCGCACGCGCTGTCGATCGTGCGAGAGCTGTTCGCCGACGTCGTGCGGGTCAGCGCCGGGCGCGGCCCGCGGGACGCGGTGAACGTGGCGCTGGAGCACGCCGACGGGGCCGGGACGAGCCTGTCGCTGACCCTCACCGCGCCCGCCGGGGCGGGCGGGTCGTTCGCGACGGTGTGGGGGCCCGGCGGACGGCACGACCTGCCGCGCTTCGGCGGGACCCCGCAGGAGGGTTTCGCCCGCGCGGTGGACCGGCTGCGCGCGGCGGCGGCCTCCGGGGAGCCCGACGCGCTGGACGTGGTCCACGCGCGCGGGACCGTCGCGGTCCTGGCCGCCGTCGAGGAGCACCTCGGGCGGCCGGACCGGGCGACGGCCGTGCCTCACCCCTGAGGCGGGCCCGGGGGGTCCTGCGCCGGCGGCCCCTGCGGCGCGGGGGCCGCGGCGGCGCGCTCCTCGGCCTCGGCGCGGGCGCGGTGGTTCACCCGCTGGATGCGCCGCGCCATGCTGCGGCCCAGGAAGTACACGGCCACCGCGGAGAGGAACAGCACCACGAAACCCGACAGGCCCGGTGTGACGAGGTCCGCGTCCACCTTCGGGGTGGTCGTCGCGGTGGACGTGGCGGTGGACGTCGAGGTGGACGTCGAGCTCGTCGCCGGCGAGGGGGTGGTCCCGGACAGCAGGATCACGCGGTGCCCCGCAGACCGGCGAACAGGTCGTCCTCGGGCGTCGTCGTCGGCACGTGGCTGATCGCGAGGTGGAAGTCCTCGGTCGGCCACAGCTCGCGCTGCAGGTCCAGCGGGACGCCGAAGAACCAGCCGTCGGGGTCGATCTGGGTCGCGTGCGCCAGCAGCGCCCGGTCGCGGGTCTCGAAGTACTCCCCGCACTCGACGCGCGTGGTGATCTCCAGCTCGGCCCGCTTGCCGGGTTCCTCCTCGGCGATGCGCTGCATCCACTCCGCGAAGGGCGACTCCTTGCCCTGCGCGAGCAGCGCCTCGTGGAAGGTGCGCATCCGGTCGCGGGAGAAGCTCGCGTGGTAGTAGAGCTTCGAGGTCGTCCAGGCCTCGCCGGCCTGCGGGAACCGCGCGGGGTCGGCGGCGGCGTGGAAGGCCGCGAGCGAGACGGTGTGGGTCATGATGTGGTCCGGGTGCGGGTACCCGCCGGACTCGTCGTACGTCGTCATGACGTGCGGGCGGAACTCGCGCACGACGTGCACGAGGGCGTCGACGGTGAACTCCTCCGGCGTCAGGGCGAAGCAGCCCCCCGGCAGCGGCGGCAGCGGGTCGCCCTCGGGCAGGCCGGAGTCGACGTACCCCAGCCACCGGTGCTGGACGCCGAGGATCCGCGCGGCCTCGGCCATCTCGTGGCGGCGGTACTCGCCCATGTCGCGCAGCAGCGACGCGTTCTCCTTCAGCCGCGGGTTCAGCACGTCGCCGCGCTCCCCGCCGGTGCACGACACGACGAGCACCTCGACGCCCTCGGCCACGTACTTGGCCATCGACGCCGCACCCTTGCTGGACTCGTCGTCCGGGTGGGCGTGCACGGCCATCAGCCGCAACGTCTCCGCCACCGTGGCTCCTCTCACACTGAACGGGCGTCGCGACCCCGGGGGCGGGGTGCGACCATCGGGGTCCATCCTCGCCGATCCGCGGCGCCGACCCGGCACCGCCCTCGCCCCGCAGGAGCACGACCGACGTGAGCACCCCGCAGACGCCCCCGGGCGGTCCCGGCCGGGTCGACCCGGCCGTCCTGGCCGCCCGCTACGGCCGGCGGCCCCCGCGCAGCGGGCCGCCCTGGTACCGGCGGCCGCTGCCGCTGGCGGCGGCGGTCCTGGGGGCGCTGCTCGTGCTGGCCTACGGCGCGTGGGTGGCCGTCGACGGCTCCCGCGGCCCCTCGTACACCGAGATCAGCCACCGGGTCCTCGACGACCGCACCGCCGAGCTCCGCTTCGCCGTGACCCGTGAGGCCGGGACGGCGGTCCGTTGCCAGGTCCACGCGCTCGACGGCTCCTCCGCCGAGGTCGGGCTCCTGCAGGTCGACTTCCCCGCGTCACCGGAGACGGACGTGCAGGAATCGGTGCAGGTCAGGACCACCAGCCGGGCCGTCACGGTGGGCGTCGAATCCTGTTCAGCGGTGTCGCGCTGACCCTTTCGGGGCTAGGGTTGACCTTTCGAGTCGCTCGCTCCCGCGCTGGCGGGGCCGGGCGACTCGGTTTTTTGCCGGCGGCAGGAGGCCGCCGGGAAGGCACGTGACAGGGAGCAGACCGTGAGCGAGACGACCACCGGCAGCACCACGTGGCTGACCCAGGACGCCTACGACCGGCTCAAGGCCGAGTACGAGCACCTCTCCGGTGAGGGCCGCACGGAACTGGCCAAGCGCATCGAGCAGGCCCGTGAGGAGGGCGACCTCAAGGAGAACGCCGGGTACCACGCGGCCAAGGAGGAGCAGGGCAAGCAGGAGCTGCGCATCCGCCAGCTGCGCCACCTGCTGGAGACCGCCCAGGTCGGCGACGCCCCGGTGTCGGCCGCCGGCGAGGTCTCCCTCGGCCACGTCGTGACGGTGGAGCTGGCCGGGGACGAGATGCGGTTCCTGCTGGGCAGCCGCGAGGTGGGCGACGCCGCCGGCCTCGACGTCTACTCCGAGAAGTCCCCGCTGGGCTCGGCGATCCTGGGCCGCAAGCCGGGCGACGAGGTGACCTACACCGCGCCGAACGGCCGGGAGTTCCCGGTCAAGGTCGTCAGCTCCGAGCCGTACACCGGCTGAGGCCCGCTCAGCGGGCGCCCGGGCCCGCCACGTCCCCCGCGGACGACGAGGGCCCGGGCTCGTCGTGCGGCGCGGGTTCGTCCGGGGCCAGCGGGGCGTCGGAGGCGGCGATCTCCTGCACCTCCTCGGTGCGCCGCCCGCCGCGGGCCAGCGCCGTGAGGCCGGTGTTGAGCACCGCCACCAGCGGCACCGCGAACAGCGCCCCCACGATCCCGAAGACCGTCGCGCCGCCCGCGACGGCGAGGATGACCGCGAGGGGGTGGACCGCGACGGCGCGGCCCATGAGGAACGGCTGCAGCAGGTGCGACTCGACCTGCTGCACGGCGATGACGACCCCCAGCATGATCAGCGCCGTCACCAGGTCGTGCGCCACGAGCGCCACGAGCACCGCGACGGTGCCCGACAGCAGCGCCCCCACGATGGGGATGAACGCGCCGAGGAAGACCAGCAGGCCCAGCGACGTCGCCAGCGGCACCTGCAGGACGGCGGCGCCGATCGCGACGCCGATCCCGTCGACCAGCGCGACGACGATCGTGGCTCGCATGTAGTGCGTCAGCGTCACCCAGGACTGCCGGGAGGCGTCGTCCACCGGGTCGCGGGCCGGGTCGGGCAGCAGGTGCAGCAGCCACGCCCAGATGCGCCGGCCCTCCAGCAGGAAGAAGAACGACGTGAACAGGCAGATGAAGAAGCCCGCCACGACGTGCCCGGCCGTGGAGACGACCCCCGTGGCGCCGGCGATGAGGGTGCCGCGGTTCTGCGAGATCGTCGTGCCGATCTGCGAGACGTAGTCGGAGATGGCCGTCGAGGTCAGGTGCAGCGGGCCGGTGGCCAGCCAGTTCTCGACCTCGGCGACGCCCCGGGTCGCGGAGTCGGCCAGGTCCGACCACTGGCTGGAGGCCTGCGACCCGACGATGGTGACCAGGCCGGCGACGACGCCCGCGGCGACCAGCAGCGTCACCAGCGCCGCGACGGCCCGCGGCACGTGCGCCCGCAGGTGCAGCAGGTTCACCACCGGCGCCAGCAGCGCGGTGATGAGCATCGCGATGAGGACGGGGATGAGGATCTCGCTGACGAAGCTGAGGCCGTAGGCGAGCAGGACGACCCCGGCGACGACGACCACGAACCGCCACGACCAGTCGGCCGCGAGCCGCAGGGCCGGGCTGACGTAGGGACGGTGGTGCTCGGGCCGCGCCGGGTGCTGCATGGGGGTCATCCTGCCCCCGGCCCGGGCGGGCGGCCCGGCCGGGCGACGGGCCCCGCCGGACCCGTCGCGCATCCGGGCGGGCGGACGTAGGTTCGCCGGTGTGAGCATCAGCCCGTCTCCCGCGCTGCCCCTCGAACCCCCCGCCGACCTCCCCCGCACCCTCGGCGCCCTGCGCGCCTCCGGCCACCGGCACGTGCCCGTCAAGGATGAGCTGCGCGCCAACCTCCTGGCCCGGATGCGGGCCGGGACCGACCGCTTCCCCGGCGTCGTCGGCTACGAGGACACCGTCGCCCCCGAGCTGGAGCGCGCCCTGCTGGCCGGGCACGACGTCGTGCTGCTCGGGGAGCGGGGGCAGGGCAAGACCCGCCTGCTGCGGTCCCTCGTGGGCCTGCTCGACGAGTGGACCCCCGTCATCGAGGGCTCGGAGCTCAACGAGCACCCCTACGCCCCCCTCACCCCCGCCTCGCGCCGCCGGGTCCTGGCCGAGGGCGACGACCTGCCCGTGGCCTGGCTGCACCGGTCCCTGCGCTACGGCGAGAAGCTCGCCACCCCCGACACCTCCGTGGGCGACCTCATCGGCGACGTCGACCCGGTGAAGGTGGCCGAGGGCCGGGCGCTGGGTGACCCCGAGACCATCCACTTCGGGCTGGTGCCCCGCACCAACCGCGGCGTCTTCGCCCTCAACGAGCTGCCCGACCTGGCCGAGCGGATCCAGGTCTCGCTGCTGAACGTGCTGGAGGAGCGCGACATCCAGGTCCGCGGGTACCAGCTGCGGCTGCCGCTGGACCTGCTGCTGGTCGCCAGCGCCAACCCGGAGGACTACACCAACCGCGGGCGGATCATCACGCCGCTGAAGGACCGCTTCGGCGCGGAGGTCCGGACCCACTACCCGCTGGAGCTGTCGGTGGAGGTCGACCTCGTCCGGCAGGAGGCGGCGACGGTCGCGGAGGTCCCCGAGCACCTGCTGGAGGTCATCGCCCGGTTCACCCGCGCGGTGCGCGAGTCGCCGGCGGTGGACCCGGCCTCGGGGGTCTCGGCGCGGTTCTCGATCGCGGCGGCCGAGACGGTCTCGGCGGCGGCGCTGCGCCGGCACGCGCTGTCCGGGGAGCGCCACGACCCGGTCGCGCGGGTCGGGGACCTGCACACCGTCGTCAGCGTGCTCGGCGGCAAGGTCGAGTTCGAGCAGGGCGAGGAGGGCCGGGAGGTCGAGGTCCTGGAGCACCTGCTGCGCACCGCGATCGCCGAGACGTACCGGGCCCTGCTGGGCGGGGCCGAGCTGTCCGGCTTCTCCGAGCTGGTCACCGAGGGCCGGACCATCGAGACCGGCGACCTCGTCCCGGCCGAGCGGCTGCTGGAGCAGGTGGGGACGGTCGCGGGCCTGGCGCAGGTCCTGGACCGGCTGGGGCTGTCGGACGTCACGCCCGGCCGGGCCGCGGCGGGCGTCGAGTTCGTCCTGGAGGCGCTGCACCTGACGCGCCGCCTGGACAAGCTGGTCCTGGACGACGGCCGGACGGTCTACGGCAGCTGAGCCGGGAGAGGCGGGTGCCCGACGGGGGCGTCCCCGCGCGGCTCGCGCGGGGACG